>JBIOHI010000256.1:0-2541 GCA_044448845.1 Bacteroidia bacterium | reverse complement strand
TTCGGGGTATTATTCAAAGGGGTGATCAATGCCCGGCAGGTAAATATTCATCACCATTACCACAGCGACAAAAAAGAAAAGAGTAAAGTGACTGTTGATAGCAAGGAAAATACTTCCCAAAAAGACCGATCCAAAATAATTGGCGAATACGTGGACTACGAAGAGGTTAACTAATGGGAAAGATCATCCGGGTTCTTCTGTTAAAAATTTTAGGATTAAAAAATTACCTGTCGCTGGTCAGTGACATTTATATCCGGCTGATCCGATCCGGGTTCATGAAAAAAAAATATCCCGAACTGTTTTTTCTTAAACAACTTGTCAAACCCGGGTTTGTATGCGTTGACATTGGCGCCAATGTGGGATACTATTCCGTATTCTTATCCCAACTTTCAACAAAGAATGGCAGGGTACACGCGGTGGAACCTGTTGGGTTGTTTGCCGGGATATTCAAACAAAATGCAAAAAAATTCGGACTTGAAAATATCACTTTACATCAAATAGCCCTGGGTGCCTCGAATAAAAAAATAAAAATGGGAACACCTGTCATCGATGGTGTTTTCAGGCACGGACTTACAAAAGTTTTGAATGAGAATAGCCCGGAGAACTTGTATTCGTACGATGTGGAAATGAAGATCCCCGATGAATTATTCTCATCTCTTGAACGACTTGATTTTTTAAAATGCGATGTGGAAGGATACGAAGTTGTACTGTTTCCGCATTTCATGAGTATCCTTTCGAAATTCAAACCAATCATTCAAATGGAAATCTCTTCTGAAGAAAATCGCAGGCAAATCTTTGATCTGCTTTTTCCATTGGGATATTCCGGTTTAAGATTGAACGAAAACAAACTGGAGAAAATGCCGGTTGAAGATGCACTGAAGTATGAAGGAGGAGATTTTTATTTTTCGGCAACCTGATCTTTTTTGCTGATGGCCTGCAAGCCCGCAAAAGTTATCGCACCGTTGATCAACAGCATTTCAATTCCTACCTGGTAATTTCCAAAAATATTTTCGTTCACGCTTTCAGCGTGATGCAGCAAAAAACAAATGACCGGTGCCGCGAGGCAAACAACCGGGACCCATTTATCATGCAGGCCTCTTTTTGTTAAAATGCCGAATGCAAACAACCCCAGGAGCGGGCCATAGGTATATCCCGCCACATCCAGCAGAACCGTGATGATGGATTTATCATTTAACACTTTGAAAAAGAATACGAGCAACAAAAAAACTGCCGCGAAACAAAGGTGAACTGTCATTCGTGTACGCGATTTCTTTTCCTCGGAGAGCTTTGTATTGCGTTTCAGTCCGAGGATATCGATGCAAAAAGAAGAGGTGAGCGCGGTGATGGCTCCGTCAGCCGAAGGAAATAAAGCCGAGATCAGGCCGATGATAAAAATGACGGAAACAAACCCGGGTAAAGAATGCAATGCGATGGTTGGAAAAAGATCATCCCCTTTTATGGTTATTCCTTTTGATGTGGCAAAAATGGTGAGCAATCCTCCCAGCAATAAAAAAAGAAAATTCACCAGCACGAGCACAATACTGAACGAGACCATATTCTTTTGTGAATCACCAAGGGTTTTCACACTGATGTTTTTCTGCATCATTTCCTGGTCGAGCCCCGTCATCGAAATGGTGATGAATGCCCCGCCAATAATTTGTTTCAAAAAATATTTTTTACTCAGCACATCTGTTCCGAAAGTTTTGGTAAAACCCAATCCATCCATTTTTGTCCACGCATCTGATCCCGATAGATTCAGGTCATGCAAAATATAAATTACGCAAACCACCAGCGCCAGCAGCATAAAGAATGTTTGCAGGGTGTCCGTCCACACAATGGTCTTCACGCCTCCCCTGAACGTATAAAGCAGGATCATCAGCAAAATGATAACGGCTGTCAAATGAAACGGAACCCCCATTTCATCAAGGATGAATACCTGGAGTACATTTATAACGAGGTATAACCTCAACGTAGCGCCAAGAATTCTTGAGATGATAAAAAACAAGACTCCCGTTTTATACGCTCTTTTTCCGAAACGCTGGTCGAGGTAATTATAAATGGAAGTAAGATTGAGTTTGTAATATAACGGCAGTAAGACAAACGCCACCACGAAGTATCCGATGAAATAACCCAGCACCACCTGGAAATACCCGAATCCCGAATCCCCAACCGTTCCCGGAACCGAAATGAACGTAACGCCCGAAAGCGAAGTACCGATCATTCCGAACGCCACCAGCCACCAGTGACTGCTTTTGTTGCCGATAAAAAAAGTGTCGTTGTTCGAGTTGCGCGAAGTGTAAAATGCCACCCCAAGCAATACCAGGAAGTAACATAACACAAAAGAAAACAAAACGAACGGTGACATGCGGACAAAACTAACGATGCTCATACTAATCTCCCGACTGAGTTAACCACAGCAAAATATTTTTGTAAAATAAATCGAACAAAAAAATATAGCTCTTGTACACCGGTTAAAATGAAATGGATTTGACACTATTGATCCGTAACAGTTCGGAATATCTCACTTCGTTCGACATGACA
>JBIOHI010000255.1:0-2543 GCA_044448845.1 Bacteroidia bacterium | reverse complement strand
GCCATGGTGCGTATGGCTTGTTGCTGAAGAAGATTTTGTTCAGGTTTGCCCTCCACTTTAGCGAGCAATTCATTTAACGAAGTGGAAATTGCTTTTTGGGATTGTGTTCGAATGATGTATCCGAAGCGGCTTGCGAAGGATGAAAATAATTTCAGTTTCTCTTCATTGGGCAGATCGTGTACCCGGTAAACGAAAGGAAGATGTTTTCCTTTACCTGCATTGAAACCAAATTCAGCCACTTTTTTATTCGCCAGCAACATGAACTCTTCAATGAGTTTATGCGCATCTTTTCTTACTTTTTTATAGATTCCAACGGGTTTGAAATTTTCATCCAGTTTGAATTTCACTTCTTCGGTTTCGAAATTCATGGCACCATTTTTAAACCGCGCTTCTTTTAATTGAATGGCAAGTTCATTCAGTTTTTTGAGTTCTGATGCAAAATCACCGACACCTGTTTCTATCACATCCTGCGCCTCTTCGTAAGAAAATCTCCGGTCGGAGTAAATGATGGTTTTGCCATACCACACGTCCAGAATTTCGGCCTGGTCGTTCATTTTGAAAACCACGGAAAAGGTCAGCTTTTCTTCTTTCGGCCGCAGCGAACAAACCCCGTTTGATAATTTTTCAGGTAACATCGGAACGGTTCGGTCAACGAGATAAACCGAAGTGCCACGCTCGTAAGCCTCGTCATCCAGGCGTGTCCCTGGTTTCACGTAATGCGAAACATCAGCGATATGAACTCCGATCTCCCAGGTGTTGTCTTTTAGTTTTTGAATGGAAAGTGCATCATCAAAATCTTTTGCATCATCAGGGTCAATCGTGAATGTGGTAACATTCCTGAAGTCCTTTCTCTTTGAAATTTCTTCTTTCGAAATGATATCGGGAATTTTTTCGGCATCTTGTTCCACTTCCGGGGGAAATTTGTAAGCAAAACCAAACTCGGCAATGATGGAGTGCATCTCGGTCTCGTGTTGCCCTGGTTTACCAATAACTTCCACCACTTCCCCGATTGGATTCTTGTGTTCGAGTGTCCATTCGTTGATGCGAACAATTACCTTGTCACCGTTTTTTGCCTTATTTAATTTCTCACCGGGAATAAAAATATCAGTGTACATTTTTTTATCGTCAGGAACGAAAAATGCATGGCTGGGATTGGATTGAATGACTCCGACAAAATCAGTTTTATACCGTTTGATCACCTCCACCACTTCGCCCATCGGTTTGTCCTTTCCGCGCCTGGCAAAGAGATTCACTTTTACTTTATCTTTATCCAGCGCAGTGTTCAGGAATTCGTTGGAAATAAAGATGTCGTCTCCTCCGGCTTCAGGAACTACATAGCCGGAACCCCGCTGTGTCATTTCTAATTTTCCCGCGATGAACTGGTGTTTGAAAACGGTAATGTATTTTCCCGGAGAGATTTCTTCGAGCACATTTTCCTTCACTAATAATTTCATGGCAAGAATGACCTGGTCTCTGCCTTCGGTGCTTGTTTCTTCAAGTATTGCAGCAACCTGTTTCGGATTAAGGATTTTTTTTGTATTCCCTGCAAAAACTTTTTCTACCGAACGTTTTATTTTTTCTATATTTTTTTTCAATGGTTGAATGATAAATGTTGAATGTTAAATGTTAAATGTTAAATGTTAAATGAGTTTATTAAAGGGATAAAATTAAAGGATGAAATTATGATGAAGAAATTTAGTTATGAACCTGGTTGTGACTTATAAAAAGTATTGAGATGGAAGAGGTATCTATTTTTGCCTCCAGGGAAGGATCACACCTGTGTGCCAAAGCACTTCGGTGCGCAGGTACAAAGGTTTTCTTAGTGCAACTTTGTGTCTTCGTGTTTTCGTTGTGTCGTATTAAAAAACCTCATAAATTCCTCAGGCACCGCAACTGTTTTTCTTTCTTTATAATCAAAACAAACCATCCCGGTTTTTGCTTCGCAAACCAATTCATTTGTTTCTTTTTTTGTGAAACGGTAATACAAATCAAAATTGCGTGAACCAAATTCAGCAGCGGTAACTTCAATGTTCAGCACATCTCCGTAAAAACATTCTTTCTTAAATACAATTGCCACATCGCCCATAATTACCGATGTTCCGGCAAGATTCATTTCCGAATATCCGAAATGTTTGAAGAACAGCATCCTTGCTTCGTGCATCAAACTCAGGTAAGCATCGTTACTCAAATGATTTCCATAATTGATATCCGAAATGCGGACTGGAATTTCAGTTGAGAAAATAAATGTGGAGGGAAGTTGGAGTTTTATTCGTGACATGAAAAGAGGTTTGTCGTTTGTGTTTGTAGTTAATCCCAATTCCCAATTTATTTTATCAATTTCGATTTTATTTTGCTATAGAAACCGCGATAACATTTTTATATTGTTTCAGCGATACTCCTTTTTCTTTTTCTGCATCGGCAATTAATTTTTTAAGTTCATTTAAAGTAAGCGGTTTGCCCGGAGCAGAATAATTTTCTTTCGAAGAATAAATTTTCTTATCAAGGTTCAACCGCTCTGCCAATGACGAGAGTAAGAATAAATC
>JBIOHI010000254.1:0-2572 GCA_044448845.1 Bacteroidia bacterium | reverse complement strand
GTCAAATTCTATGCAAAAAATATTTTTGAGATCGGGTACGATGGATACCGTGTTGAATATACAACCGATACCGGAAACACATGGCTGCCATTGGCTACCACCACTTCAACCGGATGGTATGATTATGCCAACACTTCAACCGGAAGGCCATTCCCGCAAAACCAGGCGTACTTCAATGCCACCAATTCATCTTATACTTTAAAATCATATAATGCGTCTGCTCTCGCAGTAAACGCACAGGTGTGTTTTCGTTTTGTTTTTAAGTCTGATCCTGCTGTGAATGCTGCAGGGTTAGCTCTCGATGATTTTGAAATTGTCGGACCCGCCAATAACCCGCTTCCTGTTTCGCTGATCTCTTTTACCGGGAAACGTGCGAACAAAAATAATGTTGAACTCACCTGGACAACCGCAAATGAATTAAGCAATACGGGATTTGAATTGCAACGTAGATTCAACTGGACCGATGAGTTTGAACCGATAACTTTTGTGAACGGAAAAAAGAATTCGAACCAACCGTCTTATTATTTGTTTGAAGATAACAACTCCAATCACTTCAATACTTTTTACCGGTTGAAACAAATCGACAATAACGGTTCATTCGCATTCTCAGACATAATTTCCGTAAACGGATTTACTGAACCCGGGGATAAACTGGTGGAAAGTATTCTTCCCGCTTTCGCTGAAAAAACTTTTGTCCTTAAGTTAACTTCAAACCATGTTGACCTGAATATTTTTAACACCAACGGGCAACTGGTAGGGCGCTACAAGGTTGATGACCTGCAGCAGATCAACATTTCCGGCAATGCAGTTGGAATTTATTTTTTCCAGTTCACAAACACCGAAGGGAAGACGCAAATTGAAAAAGTTTTCGTGAGGTAGATTTTTTATCCGGTCAGATTTCCAGCTCTTCAAAACTCTGTTTCAAAAAAACAGGGATCATTTCTTTTCGGTACGAACGTGAATAATAATCGTTGTCAACGATGCGGGATTTTGCAACGCTTCTTTGATTAGCTTTTCTTTATCCTCATTTACACTTCCTGAAACAACAATCGGTTTCGGGTCAACACCACCAGGAACAATTTTTACAGTTCCGGAATCACCTGCCAGCACGGTGATGTTATCACTAACGGGGGATACTCACGACACGTAAGTGTCAACCGGGATATTTAACTTTAGCTACTTTGCTATACTTAGTTTTTTCGTCAGCAAATTTTCTGCTGTCTGAATTTGCAGGAAATAAATTCCGGCATTTACATCATCTGCATTCCACACAATTTCATTTTCTCCAATGTCAAAGATTCTATCTACCAGATTAGAAACCAACCTTCCGTTCACATCAAAAATTTTCATTGAAACTTTTTGCGATTGCGAAAGTGAAAAAGAAATAGTGGTTGAGTTGGAGGCAGGATTGGGAAAGCATTTTAAATGCAATGGCAAAGCACTTATATGACCGATGCCTGTTGTAAATTTATATTTGGCAACATACTCTTTTCCGGAACTGTTGGTAAAATAGCCTCCCGCATAAATATTCCCGGAGGCATCGCTGCAAACTGTCCAAATATACCCATTAGCTGCCAACCCATTCTGTCCGCCCAACTCACTCCAGGTACTTCCATTAAATTTGGCAACATGCCTTTGTCCTGTACTGTTGGTAAAATCTCCTGCAGCATAAATATTTCCAAAGGCATCGGTGCACACTGAATTAATATCGTAGGCTGTCAATCCATTCAGTCCGCCCAACTCGCTCCAGGTACTTCCGTTATATTTTGCAACATAAGAATTACCAGAAAAGTTGGTAAACCCACCTCCCGCATAAATATTGCCGGATACATCATGGCAAACAGAATAAATAGAACCATTAGCTGCCAATCCACTCAGCCCGCCAAGTTCGCTCCATGAACCTCCATTCCATTTGGCTACATACCTTTTCGCGGAATTATTCACAATATCTCCCGCGGCATAAATATGTCCGGAGGCATCACTGCAAACCGACCAAATATCACCGGTAGCTGCCAATGCATTCAGCCCGCCAAGTTCGCTCCACGCGTTTCCGTTATATTTGGCAACATATTCTTGCCCTGAACTATTGGTAAATAGTCCTGCTGCATAAATATTTCCCGAGGCATCACTGCAAACAGACCAAATAGTATTATTAGCAGCCAATCTATTCAGCCCGCCCAACTCGCTCCAGGCGCTTCCGTTATATTTGGCAACATATCCTTTTCCTGAACTGTTGGTGAAATTTCCGGCAGCATAAATATTTCCCGCAGCATCCCTGCAAATTGAATTAATAGAATTATTTGCTGCCAATCCATTCAGTCCGCCCAATTCACTCCAAGTGGTTCCGTTATATTTGGCAACATAATATTTTCCTGAACTGTTAGTAAACACTCCCGCAGCATAAATATTTCCGGAGGTATCGCTGCAAACAGAAAGTATATAACCATTAGCCGCCAATCCATTCAGCCCACCCAACTCATTCCATGACTGGGCGTGCAATAAATGAGTACTAATAAGAATTGTGAATGTGTAAATGAATTTTTTCATGATATTTTAGGGTTAAAGAATTAAT
>JBIOHI010000253.1:0-2602 GCA_044448845.1 Bacteroidia bacterium | reverse complement strand
GCACCGAATTTCGCACCCATTGGAGCTATCGCTCTTTTTGCCGGTGCTTACCTTTCCAAAAGGTACCTGGCATTTTTAGTTCCGGTGCTGGCCATGTTGTTCAGCGATGCGTTAATGGGCTTTGACGGTTGGTTTTATATGACTCAAACCATTTCGGTGTATGCCGCATTTCTCTTGATCACCGCTTTGGGATTGACGATGCAAAAAAATAAAAGTATTTTCCGCGTGGCCGGAATGTCGCTCACCTCTTCGGTTTTATTTTTTGTGGTAACCAATTTATTCGTGTGGGCCGAAGGTTTTGTTCATCACCCGGAATTATACCCCTTGAACGCAGCCGGATTAATCCAATGTTACACTGCCGCCATTCCCTTCTTCGACAAAACCCTGGCCGGTGATGTATTCTATAATGCAATACTATTCGGAGGATTTTATCTGCTCCAGATCAACATCCCGACTCTCAGGCAGGAAAAAGTAAAAGTGTAAGGATCTTCGTTAATGGGAAAAGTCCCAGCCCCGAAGGGGCGGAATATAATAGAATAGATAATGCCTTTATTGAAGAGCCCTGAAAGGGCGACATAAATAAAAAAATTCCCCTTCCATTTTTTAATTTTGTTCGGTGGTCTGGCTCGTCATGCGTCTGACCATTTTTAAAATCCTGTTTTCGTTTATTCCGATTTTTTCGTTTCTTTCGATGAAATTATCTGGCACCTGCACATGAAAGGTCATTCGAAAAATCCATCAATAGCAACACCCGTCAAAATTTCTTTCCTGAAAAATTACCGCGTTCTGTTCCTGATCCTGGTCGCATTTATCACATATTCAAATACGTTGAAAAATGGATTCGTGCTGGATGATGCCACAGTGATCACTGAAAATAAATATGTCCAACAAGGATTCACGGGAATCCCGGTCTTGCTCAAAACCGGCAATTTCTATGGCTTCAACGGGGACAATTCCGGAACCTACCGCCCGTTAACCTTAACCAGTTTTGCCATCGAAAAAGAATTGCTCGGTTCAAATCCAATGCATTTTCATCTTGTAAATTTGATTTTATTTTGTCTTCTCATTTACCTGCTGTTTGTTTTTTCAGAGAAATTTTTATTTCGGTTGCCGGTTGCCATAAGGTTTTTTATTGTGCTGCTGTTTGCCGTTCATCCCATCCACACCGAAGTGGTTGCCAACATCAAAAGCCGTGACGAGATTTTATGCTTGATCTTTGCATTGATATCCGCACTCAGCATTCAAAAGTATTTCAGCAAAAAGAATCCGGTGTTCCTTATCCCCGGAATTTTAAGTTTACTATTTGCCCTGTTAAGTAAAGAGTCTGCCATCTCATTTTTACTGATCATCCCTTTTCTTGTTTTTTCAGTAGATCCATCTTCATTCAAAAAAATGATTTTGCCTGTTTCTCTTTCCATGATTGTAACTTTTTTGATCTATTCCGGGCTCAAGTTCGCACTTTTCCATTCCTTCACCAACTCGGGAACAGAAATAAATTTTGCGGATAATTTTTTAAACTCTTTGCCTTTCACAAAAAGGATCGCCACTGCATTCACTATTTATTTTTATTACCTGAGGTTGCTGATCATTCCCCATCCCTTATCGTTCGATTATTCGTTTCAGAGGATCCGGGAACACGGTTTTGATGAAGTGCTACCGTGGTTTGTGATCCTACTCCTCGCCTCATCCGTTTATTATTTTTTCAGGGTGAGAAGAAAACCTGATTCTTTACTTATTGGCATGTCTGTTTTTTGGGGAGCAAGTTTAGTTACATCTAATTTGTTTTTTGTGATCGGTTCTTCGATGGCCGAACGTTTTATGTTCATACCGAGCCTGGGTTTTATCATTTTCCTCTTCAGCGCTTATCAAAAAATAATAAAGATAAAAGAAATTGACTCGATCCTTTCTGTAAAAACAATTCCCGTCATTGCTGTTGCATTGGTGTTCACATTCATGAGTTTCAACCGTAATGCCGACTGGAAAAATAATATCACCTTGTACAAAACTGATGTAAAAAAAGTACCAAATAGTGTGAGGGCAAATTTTGCGGTAGGCAATGAGTTGTGGCGAATGAGCCAGAAGGCGGATTCGGCTTTGCAAAAAAAATATTTGCAAGAAGCCATTCCCTACCTCGAAAAAAGTATGTCCATCTATCCCAACTCCGCGGATGTGCTGCTTTGTTTAGGAAACGTTTATCATGATCTCGGAGAGTATGATAAAGAATTAAGCCTGATCAATAACCAGGAACAAAAAGGGATGACCAATGCCATTTTATTTTTTAATTCGGGAAATGCCCTGATCGAAAAAGGCGATGTGAAAAATGCCATCATCCAATTTCAAAAATCATTAGAACTCGACAACAAAAATGCAAAAGTTTATGTGAACCTTGGATCCGCCTATCTCGAAGCAGGCATGCCCGACTCAGCCGTGATCACTTTGGAAAAAGCTATCGAATACGATCCAAACATCACAGAACTTTACACCAATCTCGGTTCGGCATATTTTGGCATGAATAAAATTTCAAAGGCAATTGCCTCACTTGAAAAAGCCATTGCTTTGGATAAGAATGCTAACGAACCCTACATTATCCTCGGCAATTATT
>JBIOHI010000252.1:0-2651 GCA_044448845.1 Bacteroidia bacterium | reverse complement strand
CCGCATAAGAATATCCGCGAACAATTGATTTTAACGGGAGTTCGAGGGTAAGATTGAAATGAGGCGAAAGAAAAGGTTTGATCCCTTCAATGGTTTCGCGGCTGTATAATTTAAAGGCGTTGGTGAGGTCATTGTATTTTAAGCGGAAGGCCATTCGCACCATGGTATTAAAAAGCCTGTTCATCATCAATTTTACTTTCGGATAATCATAAACTTTTCCTCCTTTGATCCACCGGCTGCCAAAAACGCAATCGTAACCTTCGAGCATTTTTTTATAAAATAAAACCAGGTCATCCGGGGAATCGGAGAGATCAGCCATCATCACGGCAACGCAATCCCCGCTGAAGTTTTCAAGTCCCAATCTCACCGCATAGCCGTATCCATTGCGTCCGCTGCTGTTGGTAAATATTACAAGCGTTCCGATCCGTGTTGAAAGCTCATTTAGCACCTCTAATGTAGTATCATTTGAGTTGTCGTTAACAACTACTATTTCATGTTCAATTTGTTCCTGATTTAATTTATCGTATAGGACTGTGATCGTTTCCGTAATAGACTCGGCCTCATTATATGCTGGAATAACCACACTTAGTTTCATTCAGGCTTAATTTATTTTTGGGCAATTATGAGAAATTGTTTTCCGATTATTTTCCATGCAACTGGAATACGAAAATACATTTTAACCAAAAAATCAGTTACCGGAATTCTTCCTCTGAATGACAGTGGAAGAAATTGCGGATTCACCTCCTTAATAGTAAAACCCGCGCCATAAAGATGCTCGGCAACTCCGAGTTCGGATAATATGACCGAGTGGTCGGCAAAGTCAAAATACTCTTTATAACAGTATTTAAAATTTGGCCCCATGATGCAAATCTTTCCTCCCGGTTTTAAGATATGGTACATTCTTTCCAGAAAAACCGAAACTTCTTCCTGGTTATGCAGGTGCTCTAAAAAATTAGAAATATAAACTGCATCAAAATAATTTTCCGGCAGATCCACTTTAAGATTATCACCTATTACTACTTTCACATCATGGGAAGCTGCATTTTTTGTTTGCTCATTCATATCAACAGCCCATCTTTCCGATGCCGGAACCTGATTAATGAATTCGCAATCACCAGCTGCAGGATCAATAATGGACAAGGGTTGATCCAATTTGTTATAAATAAACCCGGCAATAATCTTCCATGTCGAAAGTTTTTTGTGTTTATCTATGCCTTTAAACCGGTATTCGTAAATTCTGTTGAAGTTCATTTCAGTATTATTGAATAGAATTGGTTTGTATCCGGGTACTCATCCCGTTATACATTTCGATCAATGTATCTTCTAAATTGAATTTCCAGTACCAACCCGGGTAATGACTGATAAATTTGCTTACATCGCTGATATACCAGATATGATCACCAATCCGGTTTGTGTCAGTGTAGGAATAATTCATTTTTTTCCCAGTGATCTTTTCGCAAAGTTCGATAGCCTCGATCATGCTGCAATTCGAAAATCTTCCGCCACCGGCATTGTAAACCTCACCCAAACGCGGATTTTGATAAAAATTCCAGAACATGTTCACGAGGTCGGAGCTGTGAATGTTATCACGAACCTGTTTACCCTTGTAACCGAAAATGGTGTAATGATCACCCGTGATTGCGCATTTCATCAGGTAGGCAAGAAAACCGTGCAACTGCGCTCCGGAGTGATTCGGGCCGGTTAAACATCCTCCGCGAAAAACGGCAGTTTTCATTTCAAAATATTTACCGTATTCCTGAACCATCACATCGGCTGCCACTTTGGATGCTCCGAAAACAGAATGTTTGGTATGATCAATGCTCATCAACTCATCGATGCCGTTCTTAAAATACGGATGCGATTCTTCGATCTCCCATCTCTTTTCTTTCTCAACCAATGGTAAAAAATTTGGCGTATCGCCATACACTTTATTGGTGGATGTAAAAATAAAAACGGCTTCTTTGCAATGAATCCTGGTAAGTTCAACCATGTTGAGCGTTCCGTTTGCATTCACTCCGAAATCGGTTATCGGTTCTTTTGCTGCCCAGTCGTGGCTTGGTTGCGCAGCAGTATGAATCACCAGTTTAATATCTTTTCCGTATTCTTTGAAAACTTTTTCCAGTGCATTGAAATCACGAATGTCGATATTCAAGCATTTGAAATTATTGAATTTTTCGGTCAGCCTGTTACGGTTCCACTCAGTTGATCCATCCTTCCCGAAAAAATAGGACCGCATGTTGTTATCAATTCCTACCACGAGGTCAAACTTTCCGGCAAAGAATTCAACTGCCTCTCCCCCGATAAGTCCGCTGGATCCCGTTATTAAAGCTATATTCATTTTCAGTTTAAGATTTTTTTCAGATTTTGTTCGTGGAGTTTCATCCACTCAAAAGTTTCGGTTACGATCTGGCGAAGATCGCGTTTTGGCACCCAACCGCAAAGTTTGGTTATACGGGCATGATCAGTAATATAAATACGTACATCAGCCACCCGGTTTTCTTTTACCTTGTTTATGGTAATCTTATTACCTGTTACCTCTTCGCAAAGTTTTGTCAGTTCCTGTAATGAAAAACTTATTTTCAATCCCCCGCCTGCATTCAATGTTTTCCCGTTGAACATTTCCAAATGATGTATCTGGTAATCGACCAGGT
>JBIOHI010000251.1:0-2663 GCA_044448845.1 Bacteroidia bacterium | reverse complement strand
CCCAACTGGTATGCTTCCACCTGCGCAGCATGTGCGGCAAATTGTTCAATACTTGTAAAAACACGTGAAGGTCGCCCGATAAAAATCGAAGGAAATTCGGAATCACCGATTTTCAAAGGCGGAGTTTGTGCAACCGGACATGCCAGCCTGCTTAGCATGTACGATAACGAAAGATTTCGCGGACCAAAATCAGAAAATAATGATCTCGATTGGAATACAATTGATGCAAAACTGAAAGATGGTTTTGCGAAATCAAAAAATATTCGAATAGTTTCAGGAACCAATAACAGTCCTTCCACTAAAAAAGCGATCGAAGAATTTTCTAAAAAATACCCGGGAACAAAACAGGTTGTTTACGAAGCATCTTCGCTTTCGGCAATGATTGAAGCAAATAAAAAAGCATTTAACAAAGCGGTCATCCCCGGTTACCGTTTTGATAAGGCAAAAGTGATCGTGAGTTTCGGTGCTGATTTTCTGGGAACCTGGATCTCACCCGTGGAGTTCACCAAACAATGGTCGCTCACCCGGAAATTAAATCCTGACAAAAAAGAAATGAGCCGCCACATTCAATTTGAAAGCGGACTTTCATTGACCGGTTCGAATGCCGATGTAAGAATTCCAATAAAGCCAAGCGCTGAGGCAATTGCCATTGCAAGTTTGTACAATAAAATTGCTACGCTTGCCAGTGCTCCTCAACTTTCAACTATTCCTTCTTTGGAATTTGCAGTAAATACCATTGACAACACCGCCAAAGAATTATGGAATGCAAAAGGAAATTCTTTGGTTGTTTGCGGCACCAATAATATTGAAGAACAACTTTTGGTGAACGCCATAAATTCTTTGCTTGGAAATATTGGTAAAACAATTGACTTCGATAATTATTCAAATCAACATCAGGCTGATGATGCTGCGTTTGAAAATTTCGTTGAGGAGATGAATAAAGGGCAGGTGGATGCGGTAATTTTTTACAACACGAATCCCGCTTACAGTTATTACGATGCCAAAAAATTCGAAAGAGGTTTGAAAAAAGTTGCGCTCACTGTTTCCACTTCAGGCGCTGCTGACGAGACTTCCCTCCTTTGCAAATACATCGCTCCCGATAATCATTATTTGGAATCGTGGAATGATAACGAACCAAAAGCAGGTTATTTCACCTTAACTCAACCGACGATCTCCAACGTTTTCAACACGCGTCAAACCCAGGAAAGTTTCCTGAAATGGGCAGATGTGAATATTGATTATTATTCATTCTTAAAAAAGAACTGGCAAACTTCTATCCTATCCGGTTCGGTTTTATTTGATGCTGACTGGAACAAATGTTTGCATGCAGGATTTTATTTAGCTCCCGAAAAAACTTCTCAAAATTATCCGATGACTGCATTGCCTTCGGATATTTTGGCTGGAGCGAATAAACTTTATTCCGAATCTAAAGATAAAACTGAGATCAGCTTGTATAAAAAAGTTGGTGTCGGTGATGGAACACATGCAAACAATCCTTGGTTACAGGAATTGCCTGATCCGATCTCGAAAGTTTGCTGGGATAATTATGCCGCCATCGGAAAAGTTACTGCCGATAAACTTCAGTTAAAGGATGGCGATTTGGTTGACCTCAAAACTAAAAACGGTTCTATCGAAAAACTTCCTGTTCTGGTTCAACCCGGACAAGCTGCCAACACAATTTCCATCGCTTTAGGTTACGGAAGAAACACAGGAAAAGTTGCAAAAGTTTCAGGCAAAAATGCTTACGCGTTTGTTTCATTGAACAAAGGAAATTTTAATTATTCTTCCTCTGATGTTTCAATCTCGAAATCGGGAAGCGGATATACTCTTGCACACACACAAACTCATCACACCATTGAAGGTCGTTCGCTCTTAAGAGAAGCCTCTTTGAATGAATATGTAAAAAACAGTGATGCAGGAAACCAGGAAAAAGCGCACATCATAACGCTTTGGAATGAGCATGATAACAAAGGTCATCACTGGGGAATGGCGATCGATCTGAATGCCTGCACCGGTTGCGGATCGTGCGTGGTAAGTTGCACTGCCGAAAATAATGTTCCGGTTGTGGGACGCGAAGAAGTCATTCGCTCACGTGAAATGCACTGGATCCGTATCGACAGATATTTTAGTTTTAAAGATAAGAATGGGAAGACTTCCACGAAAGAAAAAGAATATAACAAAGCGGAGAACGGAACTGATTTTGAAAATGTAAAAGTTATTTTTCAACCTGTGATGTGCCAGCAATGCGGACACGCTCCCTGCGAAACCGTTTGCCCGGTGCTTGCCACGGTGCACAGTTCGGAAGGGTTAAACCAGATGGCTTACAACCGTTGTGTCGGAACACGTTATTGTGCGAACAACTGTCCGTTCAAAGTACGCAGATTTAACTGGTTCAAGTATCGCGATAACAGTGAATTTGATTTTAACTTCAACCACGATCTTGGAAGAATGGTTGTCAATCCTGATGTTACGGTGCGTTCGCGTGGTGTGATGGAAAAATGTTCCTTCTGCGTTCAACGAATCCAGGCAGGGAAACTGAATGCAAAATTAGAGAACAGGGCGATGAAAGATGGCGATGTAAAAACCGCATGCCAGCAATCTTGTCCTTCGGATGCCATCGTTTTCGGAGATATGATGGATCCTGAAAGTGAAATTTCAAAACT
>JBIOHI010000250.1:0-2733 GCA_044448845.1 Bacteroidia bacterium | reverse complement strand
GTGACAAAAAAATCAATTGAAAAAATAGTTGACGGATCAGTTGAATCGCTTATTATTCGAACACTTCCGAACGCTTCGGCTAAACTCACAAAGAAATATTCGGGAAACAATCCTCCTTATCTTGAAGCCGGATTGTGCGAATTTTTGAAAGAAAAAAATATTAAACATCTGTTGGTTGATCTGCCTTCTGTTGATCCGGAATCGGATAATGGGAAACTCTCAGCTCATCGGGCATTCTGGAATTATCCTTCACAACCACGAATGGATTCAACGATAACAGAAATGATCTTTGTGGATGATAAAATTAAAGACGGTATTTATTTATTGAATATTCAAATTGCTTCGATTGAAAGCGATGCCAGCCCAAGCAAGCCGGTCTTATATGAATTAACCAACCTGCGTTAAAACTTCGGTTGTTAAATAATTAAAAAATACTTGACGTTCTTTGCACCTGCACAAAATATTGCTTTGGTGCACAGGTGCGCCTTTGAACCTTCGCATCAAAGAGCTTCGGTTCACAGGTGCGTGAAATATTAAAATGATAGAAGAAGAAATAGACGAAATAGAATCTCCGGAAGAACAGGAATTGTTCGAGCACTTCCGTATCGTGGTTGATAAGGGGCAATCGTTGTTGCGCATTGACAAATTCCTGATCAGCAAGATCCCGAATGCATCGCGCACAAAAATCCAGAATGCCTGTGATGCCGATTGCGTGCTGGTAAATGAGAAGCCGGTAAGATCGAGTTACCGCGTGAAACCGGAGGATATCATTTCGGTGGTTCTGCCTCATCCTCCAAAAGACACGGAAATTTATCCCGAAAATATTCCGCTTAATATCGTGTATGAGGATGACGATCTTTTGATCGTGAACAAACCCGCTGGAATGGTGGTTCATCCGGGTCATAACAATGTGAGCGGAACTTTGGTGAATGCCTTGACTTATTATTTTAAAGAATTGCCATTTGCTTCAGAGAATAATTTTCGTCCCGGGTTGGTACACCGCATTGATAAAAACACTTCCGGACTTTTAGTGATCGCTAAGAATGAATTTGCCATGACCTTTTTGGCCAAACAATTTTTTGATCACAGTATCAAACGTTCTTACGTAGCACTTGCCTGGGGTGATTTTGAGAATGATGAAGGAACGGTTACGGGTTATATTGGCCGCAGTAATTACGATCGCAGAGTTTTTAAAATGTATAAGGAAGATGAAGCGGATAAAGGAAAATGGAGTGTGACGCATTACAAAGTTTTGGAGCGGTTGCACTACGTAACGCTCATCGAATGCAAGCTCGAAACCGGGCGCACGCACCAGATCCGCGTACACATGAAAGACATCGGGCACCCGGTCTTTGCCGATGAAACCTACGGTGGCGACCGCATCGTGAAGGGAACCACCTTCACCAAATACAAACAATTTATTGATAATTGTTTTGATCTTTGCAAACGGCAGGCGTTGCATGCAAAGTCACTTGGGTTCATTCATCCAACCACGAAAAAAGAAATTTATTTTGATAGCGAATTGCCTGGAGATATGCAAGCCGTGATCGAAAAATGGAGAGGATATCATAAGAATGTGTTGATTAAAGAGGAGTGATTTTAATATCATCCCTGCGGGATTTAAGTTAATTGTGCAAATATTTTCACAATGATTTCATCCCTTCGGGATTGCAAAAACGCTTGAAGGGAGAAGGAGTTTTTATAAAAATAAACACTGTTAATCGAAACCCTGAAAGGGTGAAAATATTATAGAATAAATGAACACAAATGAATTGAGCCCAGAAAGGGCGAAATAAAAAATGTGTTGAACAAGAAAGAATAAAATTAAAATGAATTCAGAAAAAATATGCAAGGAAGTTTGTGAACTCGTAAAACAAGTTGGTGTTTTTATTTCCGGTGAAGCGGCATCGTTTGATATTAGTGTGGTGGAAGAAAAAAGTTTCAACCAGTTGGTGTCTTATGTTGACAAGACTGCGGAAGAAATGTTGGTTGCGGGATTGAGAAAAATATTTCCGGATGCCGGTTTCATCACGGAAGAAGAAACCATAGCATCGGAAGAAAAACAATTTATGTGGGTAATTGATCCACTTGACGGAACCACAAATTTTATTCATCAGATACCGGTTTACAGTATCAGCGTAGGATTATTGAAAAACAAAAAACCGGTGATGGGAATTGTGTATGAAATAAACCGCGATGAATTATTTTATGCCTGGGAAAACAGTAAAGCATTTTTGAACGGGAAAGAAATTCATGTGAAAAAAAATTCCGAATTATCAAAATCACTTTTGGCAACCGGCTTTCCATATTACGATTTCGACATCATGCAAAAATATTTGGAAACGTTGCGCGTACTCATGAAAGGAACCCGCGGTATGCGAAGGATGGGAAGTGCTGCCGTTGATTTGGTTTATGTGGCTTGCGGAAGATTTGACGGATTCTTTGAATATGGTTTGCATGCCTGGGATGTGGCAGGTGGAGTTTTTATTGTGCAGCAAGCCGGGGGAAAAATTTCAGATTTCTCGGGAGGAGAGGATTATCTTTTTGGAATGGAAATTATTGCTTCTTCAAAAGATTTATTTCGACCGCTTTATGAAGTGGTGAATGAAAAATTTAAAAACTAACCGCAAAAGACAGTGGTAGTGATTTGGAAATAGTTGATAAATTTGTGTTTTTAATATATTTGAATAAATATTTTATGACAATGAAAAGTTCAAATCAATTTTGCTTTTT
>JBIOHI010000249.1:0-2744 GCA_044448845.1 Bacteroidia bacterium | reverse complement strand
TGATTATATCCTTCGATGATAAAAAGATTGAGCACCGCACGGTATCCCGGGGCCATGCTGTTCAATAATTCGAGAATCTCTTTTTGTGATATCTTCTCAATGGTAAAATCATTATGAACCCCTTCTTTCACAAAATCCACATCCGACTGGTCGTGATAAACTTTATTAATACGGTAATGTTCGAGGGCCGTATTGATGAAGATCCGTTTCATCCATCCTTCAAACACTCCCGAATAATTGAACTGGCTGATCCGGGTATAAACCTTAATAAACCCGTCCTGCAGGATGTCTTTTGCATCTTCGTAAGTGTTGCTGTATCGTAAACAGGTTCCGAACATTATCCTTGAATATTTTTCGTACAAAAACTGCTGAGCTTTTTCATCTCCTTTCACACATGCCTGGATCAATTCCTGCTCATTATTTTTATCCACGTTTTAACCAATTAATATTTCAGACGGAAATCGGGTTGCAAAGGTTGCAATGAAATTAAAAATTCTTAAAATTTTCTTAAATGTTGATTTCGAATGCAGAATAAGTCCGAATTTAGTGGAATATTTGGGTAATTGAAAATCACAGTTTTTAAATACCGGGTTTTTAGGATTGTCGAGGGTTTGTGGTTGGCGAATTCTTTGGCAGCACAACCTGCAGCGGTTCCGGCTTCCCGGAATTTTGAGTTTGTTGAGAACAAAGGGCAATGGGACAATCCATCAGTTTTTTGCGTTCAACTCGACCAGGCCCAGCTTTTCATCGAAAAAAATGCCGTTCAGTATTTCTTTTACGATAAAAAAGAGGTAGCGGCATTGGTGAAACATCCGCGGCCGTTCAAGGACGATTTTAAAAAATATTCCGTACATGGAAATGCGCTTCGCATCGGTTTTCTGAATTCTGATCCGAATGCCACCAGCGAAGGTTCAAACCCTTTCACCCCGTACTATAATTTTTTCCTCGGAAGCAACAGAAAATACTGGCAGTCGCATGTGAGATCTTTTTCCGAAATACAGATCAGGAATTTGTATCCGGGCATCGACCTGAACTATTACACTTCTAAAAAAAACGGTTCACTCAAATACGACCTGGTTGTTCACGAAAATACAGATCCGAATGTCATCCGCATGAAAATGGAAGGAGCAGATGAGATCAAATTAAGATCAGGCGCCTTGTATATTCATACCGGAGTTCGCGATTATATTGAACTCAAACCCTATGCTTATCAATTGGCAGACGGTGCCAGGAAAACCGTGAAATGCAAATTCATTTTAGATGAAACTGTTCTCGGTTTTAAGCTGGGTGATTACGATCCGAACATTCCATTGATCATTGATCCCCAGGTCGTATTCTCAACTTACTCAGGCTCTACTGCCGATAACTTTGGGCACACCGCCACGTATGATCTGGACGGAAATTTTTATGCGGCAGGAATTATCACCGGCCCTTATGCATCATTCGACCCTAATGGAAGATACCCCGCCACCGCCGGGGCATTCATCAAAACTTACCAAAATGGCCGCGGGCAGTGGCCTCAATATTATTTTCCGTGCGATATTTCCATCAGCAAATATAACAATGACGGAACATCCCTGGTTTATGCGACCTATCTGGGAGGAAGTTACAACGATTATCCGCACAGCCTGGTGGTCGACAAACAAAACCAACTCATCGTTTTCGGGAGCACATGCTCCTATGATTTTCCGACAACCACCGGAGCTTATGATACCACTTTCAACAGCAGTTTCGATGAATCGGATATCATCGTCACCAAATTCACTACCGATGGAACCGCACTTGTCGGATCAACTTATTTAGGAGGATCTTCCTGGGATGGAATAATGATAGCTGATACCCTTCGGGTAAATTATGCAGATGAGTTCAGGGGAGAGGTCCAGGTGAATTCGAATAATGAAATAGTGATAGCGAGCACCTCGGCTTCAACTGACTTTCCAACTACTCCCGGAGTTCTTCAATCAGGCAGTAAAGGGCAACAGGAAGCGGTGATCTTCAAACTTGACAGCACACTTAAAAAATTGATCTGGTCAACTTATCTTGGCGAATCCAACAACGATGCAGCCTATTCACTCGACATAGATAATTCCGGGAACATTTATGTGGCCGGAGGAACGCAAAGCCGGAACTTTCCGGTTACAACCGGTGTTTACCGGAATCTTTATGCAGGTGGCCCGGTAGATGGTTTTATTGCCGAAATCAATGCTGCCGGAACGTCCCTGTTGCGATCCATGTTTTGGGGAGGGAAAAATTACGACCAAACGTATTTTATCAAATTGGATTCGAAAGGCAAAGTGAACGTGTTCGGGCAATCGTTCGATTCGATGCCTGTTACCGCAAACGTGGTTAATTATACCCGCAGCAGTTTGTATGTTTCTCGATTCACTGCAACGCTCGATTCGCTCGAATATTCCATGAACATCGGAAACGGTTTGCAAAATAATGCGCTTTCACCATCGGCATTCATCGTGGATCCGTGCGGAAATATTTATGGTTCCTGCTGGGGTGGTGAAACTAATTATTACGGAAACGGAATTTTGAATTTTCATTACAGTTATACCACTGCAAACATGCCACTCACCGCAAATGCAATGCAGAGCACCACCGACAACAGCGATTTTTATCTGTTCGTTTTGAAAAAAGACGCAGCCGGCTTGTATTACGGAAGTTACCTGGGCGGAAATCAATCAGGTGATCACGTGGATGGAGGAACCAGCCGCTTCGACAAACGCGGAATCATTTAC
>JBIOHI010000248.1:0-2746 GCA_044448845.1 Bacteroidia bacterium | reverse complement strand
GGTTATACCATTGATGAAAGCAGTTTTGCTCCGGTTCCGCTCGCCAATATTCATGTAAACACAGATGGTGCAAGGTATGTGAGCAATCGCACCGGTTTATTTCGAATCCTTATTTCTTCAAATGATACCATTTTTATTACCGCTATTGGCTACAGGGAAAAAATAATTCTTGCTAAAAATATCCTGCCTCAAAACGGGGATGATACGGTGAGGACCTATCTCCGCCCCATAGTTTATAAACTGAGGGAAGTGAATGTGGAATCCAATCACAAACGTGATTCAATCGCAAGACTTGCTGCCGAGATATTAAAAACCGATCCTTTGCTGAATAATTATGACCGTGTGATCAAACGGGATAAAGGTGGTATGATGAGTCCGTTGACTGCCATGTATGAGGCCTGGTCGAAGGAAGGACAGGATATGGCCCACTTCGAAGAATTTCTCCGTTATGCCGAGCAGCAAAAAGAAATTGACAAGCGATACAACCGTGCAGTGGTAAAAAAAGTGACGGAAATCGAGGATGAAGACCTCGATGATTTTATGATGTTCTGCAAAATTAAACGCACCCTCATTTTAAATGCTCCCGATTACGACCTGTATGAAGCGATACGCAAATGCGGTAACGAATTTAAAGAAAACAAATCGAGGGAAAGAACACGGCTCCGGTAACTATGCGTTTCAACTTTTTGATCCTGTGTTTTTGCTGTTTGCAATCATTCGCTCAAAATGAGGAACGCGTCAACATCAACGGCTACACATTGAATAGTGAACAATTACAGGCGATTCCGCTGACCAACATAAGCACCAGGGTTGGGAAGGAAAGATTCATCAGTAACCGTAAAGGATTTTTTCACATGCGTGTTCACCCGAAAGATACCCTTCATTTTTCTGCCATTGGTTTTGCCGAACTTTACATTCCCGTTCAGAATCTCCTCCATGAAAACCAAAATGACACCCTTATAATTTTAATGACCTCAGTGAGCTATCAACTCAAAGAAGTGAAAATAGTTCCGAATCGCGAGCGTGATTCCATTGCGCGGATAGTTGCAAAACTGCTGATGCACGATTCCCTTTTAAATAACTATGACCGCGTTTACAAAAGACCAAGGGGGAAATTACTGGTCAGCCCCTATCTTTTTGCACCCGGGATTATCTATGAAGGCCCGATCACCGAATTGTATAACAGGTTCTCAAAAGAAGGAAAAGATTATGTACGGTTTGAAGAGTTCGTGAAATATGCAAAGAGGCAACAAATCTACGATGAGAAATACAACAAGGAAATGGTGAAAAAGGTTACGGATATTGACGATTCAGACCTCGATGAATTCATGATGTTCTGCAAACCGGATAAAGATTTTGTGATCAATTCCAATGAATATGACCTGAACGAATTTGTAAAAAAATGTGCCGCTAATTTCAAGGAAGAACAAAAAAAAGAACGGACCAGGCTTCGCTAGTGCCATCAAAATAAATTCATTTTCAACATCCGTTCATTAGTATTTGATGAATAACTCTTATCTTTAGCGCACAAACTTTAGTTATGCAATTTAAAAACGACATCCCTTTAAAATGGCGCAGGTTCAACGGGGAACCCGTGAAAAGCAGTATTATCAAGGAAGTGGAATCGCTCATCCAACGCGAGACCGAAGCCGGGCACCAGTTGAAAGTATGCATCGGAACCGATTCACAGGTAACGAATGCCTGTACCGAATTTGCCACCGTCATTGTTTTTGTCCGCCAGAAGCGTGGTGGTTTCATGCTCATCAGTTCCGAAAAGACAAAATACAAATTTGCCATCAAGGAAAGAATGTTGTACGAAGTTTCGCGTTCCATTGCAGTTGCTTACCAGCTTTGCGAAGTGCTCGATAAGTATAAAGTGGAGCTCGAAGTTCACGCGGACATTAATACCGATCCTAAATTTAAATCGCACACGGCACTCAGCGAAGCAATGGGTTATATTTTAAGCATGGGATTTGTGTTCAAGGCAAAACCGGATGCGTTTGCGAGTTCGTATTGTGCGAATAAAATGGTGCACTAAATTAGTTTGAGGTTTGTTGTTTGTCGTTTGTTGTTAAAAAAATAATGTTAAAGGATATTACAGAATATAAAGCGGAAGGAGTGGGTGTGGCAGTGGTACAGGAATGGGACGATAAAATTGACGATGTGGTTTACAACGTTTATGTTTTAAACTTCAAGAAAAAACCGATCGAAGCGGTGCTGGTGATGAGTAAAGGTTTTGGATTGATAGACGGAGAAGAACGAAGAACATCGACTCTCCGGCATTTCCTCGATAACATTGAAGCCGGAACTTTTTGCAAGATCGAACCGATACCTTACGACCTTTTTATCATGAACAACGAATATTTGCTCACCTATTTTTTCGAGGGACATTTGTACGAAAAAAATTATTTATTCGAAAGCAATACCATTCACCCCGATAATTTCAAACAGGTGCCGATATTGAATAAACCCGGCATCTTGCTGACTTAACAAATTTATTCGATCACAAATTTTTGAACTTTAATTTTCAAAAAACTCTTTGCGGACTTTGCGCCTTAGCGTGCATTTTTCTTTCACGCAAAGGCGCAAAGTCCGCAAAGAAAAAATTGAATGTAGAATTAACTTGTCTTAAATTTTACATTTTTATTTCATCACCACAACCTTCTGCATCTTCACTTCACCCGAATTATCATTAGTGATTCTCAGAAAATAAAATCCTTGAGGATAATGTTGAATGTTAAATGAT
>JBIOHI010000247.1:0-2760 GCA_044448845.1 Bacteroidia bacterium | reverse complement strand
TAGTTGAAGATGGTGCGACCATCCATTCCGTAGATGTAGTTCCCAATGAAGTTAGCGTTGTAAAATCCCAAGTTTGGCTTGCACCTGAATTCCCTGCGCTTACTCCTGTTGAATTACATTGTTGAAAGGTCAAAACCGTTCCTATTGTGAAATTTTCAGCGTTATTGATAGTCGGCTGTGCGCACAAAAAAGCAGGAAGAATTGCCAAAATTAGGATTGAAAATTGTTTTTTCATGATGGTTAGATTTATTAGTTTGGTGTAAAGTTAATTGTTTTTTGGAGAAGATAGTTGTGCAACGGCTACCAATGTTAGGCGTAGTTATTTGGTCTCCACGTCAATGATGCCTCGTCCTAAGTCGCCTAAGTAGGATAAAACTGTTTGAATATAAATGTCTGTTCCGTTATCGCAATTTGTAAATATCAAAAGTCCTTGTTTAGATTTTGGTAGTATGAAAGCTATTGTATGAACTCCTTTATCATCTCCACCGTGAGTTAGGGCATTCTCCCCATCACCAATATTTTCATCAACCCACCAACCTAAACCAAAATATTTATTGCTTTTAATTCTCACTTGATTTGAAATCATTTGGCTGTAAAGTTCTTTTGACAAACCTGCTCCATTCATTATATGAACCATAAACTTGCTGTAATCTTGAATGGTTGTCAATAAATCGTCTGCTGCATTTGCTATTGTATTTTTATCTGTTTCATAAAGACTGCCGTCTCCCTTATGCCATTTTGCAAATCTTGTTTCATCTATTGTTTTATCCCAAAAAAATCGGGTGTCATTCATTTGTAGGGGCTTAAAAATAAGTTCACTTGCTAATTGGTCTAATGTTTTATGAAATTTATTTTCCACTTGGTGAAAAGAACCACATGATTATCTCCACAATTTTATACCCGGATACCTATTTTTCAGATTATTCTAAAGGACTAAATATTGAAACAGGAAAGTTCGTGTTTTGGAAAATTGAATTTACATTCGAAAAATTAAAAACTGTCTTGGTAAGATTCGCTTCACCTCTTTGTTTTCGGATGGTTAACGACACTATGAATTTTGATACCACTTACTTTGCAGGGTAAGTTAAAGCGTGGATATTCCTTGAATTTAACTGAGATCAGAAATAATCATGAAAGAAAAATAAAAAGACAGCGTGGTTGTTTTATTTATTTTGTTGTTTACAATAAAAATGTACATTTGATCAATTAAAGTACAGATCGAATTGCGGCATCAAGAAGGAACAGTCCCGATTGATGCTGTAAAAGAGCGAACGCAGTCAATTCAATATAATTTAAGATTATGAAAAACTGCATTTATTTTATTGTTTGGCCATTTATTTTAGTGCAGCCGAAACTCAACGCTCAAACTCCACCTCCGATTGCCGGTTTCGCATATGATATTCAAGCAGACACTGCATGGTTGAATAGCCCCTATACTTTTGTGAACACAAGTAACAATGCTTCAAAAAACTACTGGGACATCACTGGATATAGCTCAACAAGTGTGGGTGGACCTTTCAACAGTTTCAGTACAACAAGACAATGCAATCCGGCAGGATGTTATATTGACACCAATAATAATCCGGTTAATTTCAAATGGACATTTGCTAACCCCGGATGGTATAAAGTTAAATTGAAATCCACCAATGCACCTACCGGAGGAAATTGCAATGCATGGGCTTTGAGTTTTAACGGAAACGTAACCAACCCTTATGCAAAAACAAATGCTGCAGTTCCTGCTTTAGGTACATCTTTTACTTTGGAATACTGGATTAAATATACCGATTTTTCGCACACCAACACACAAGGATATGCGCGTGTATCTTCCTTGTCGAGTGGTTATGTAATGGAAACCGCTATTGATGGAGGAGCTGTGGCCGCAGCCGGTACTCTTAAATTTTATACCGGGTCGTGGCAGGTAACTTCCGTAGTATTATCTTTAGGTGTGTGGACACACATCGCATGGGTGATCAATGGAGGAGTAGTCACTTTGTTTGTGAACGGAGTTCCGTCATGGACAGGTTCAACTGCAGTTAATCCGGCAGCACAAACCTGGGAATTCGGAACCGCTTATACCTTGACGGAAAGCGCGACGTGTGTTCTTGATGAAATAAGAATTTGGAATGTGGCTCGAACTCAATCTGCCATTCAATCCACCATGAATTCATGTTTATCGGCACAAACCAACCTGGTGGGATACTGGAATATGCCCAATGGCCCAAGCAGTTCAACGGTTACTGATCTATCATCGAACGCCAACAATCTCACCTTATATAACATGAATACTACTTCCGATTGGGTTGCCGGATATATCGGAGGGCCTGGTGCGGGCAGTCCTGGCGGTGCCGACAGCATAACCAAAGTTGTTGTTTGCGCTCAGCCGTCAAGGAAACCAATCGCAAGTTTTTTTGCTTTGAACCGAACTGTAGGATTCGGAGACCAGTTGAATTTTTACGACCTGAGTTTATACGGACCCACGCAATGGTCGTGGTGGCTCAATCCATTTTTTATAGGCAAAGCAACCTTCGCAGGTTCCGGTTCTCCCAATGCGTGGCTTCCGTCTCAATCGGTTTCTTATCCAAAACTATTTGCATTGGATGCAGGCACGTTCGATGTTTGTCTCGCAGCCGGAAACGTGATGGGTTGGGACACGATATGTCGGCCATCTTACCTCATGGTGAACAACGGCTACCTGATGTGTAACGGAAGTGATTCGATAAGTTTTATAAATGCAGGTTATGTGTATGACCAGGGTGGACC
>JBIOHI010000246.1:0-2783 GCA_044448845.1 Bacteroidia bacterium | reverse complement strand
GTTTACAACGATGCAATTTACGACCTCATCGTTATTCCAGACCAGATTAAGAACCTTGATACAATGGAGTTTTGCAAGGTTCTGAATATTACCAGGGATGAATTTGAAGCGAGGTTTGAAAAATTAAAAAATTCAAAGGGATATGCTCCATACCGGGAAACGGTTTTTGAAAAACAACTTACTATTCCGATGTATGCTGCCTTCCAGGAAAAACTTTTCGATTTCACCGGTTTTTCCATGGAAGTTCGTACCGACCGTAAATACAAGCACTCCAATGCCGCGCACATCATGGGTTACATCGGTGAAGTAACGGATAAAGATATTGAACAATCGGCAGGATATTACCGCCTGGGCGATTATATCGGGATCAGCGGGATTGAACGAATATACGAGAAAGACCTTCGGGGAATAAATGGTGTGAGGTATGTATTGGTTGATTCGAAGAACAGAACCCAGGGACGATACAAAGACGGGCAGTTCGATACACCGGCAGTAGCAGGAAAGAACATCATGCTCACCCTGGATCAAACCATCCAGGATTTGGGAGAGCAACTGATGAGAAACAAAACCGGCAGCATCGTGGCGATCGAACCATCGACCGGTGAGGTGCTTGCATTGGTGAGCAGCCCATCTTACGATCCAAATTTATTCATTGGCCGCGAGCGCGGAAATCATTACATGGAATTGTTGCGTGATCCAACGAAACCTTTGTTCAACCGCCCGATCGCAGCACCGTATCCTCCCGGTTCTATTTTTAAAGTCTTGGAATCGCTTGTTGGGCAGCAGGAAAAAGTTTTGAATCCTTCCACCTCGTATGCGTGCCACCGCGGTTATTTATTCGTGGGATGTCATCCGCACGGTTCGCCCAATCAACTTCGCGGAGCCATTGCCATTTCGTGTAACGGATATTTTTGCCAGGTGTACCGGAGCATTGTCAATAATCCGCGGTACAAGCACGTGGAAGATGCGTATAAAAGTTTTCATGCGCACATGTCGAGTTTCGGTTTGGGAAAACGACTGGGAATTGATCTCTACGGTGAAGGTCCCGGATTTCTTCCGCCTTCCACATACTACGATAAGGTTTACGGAAGATACCGCTGGCAGGCACTCACCACTCTTTCGCTCGGTATTGGCCAGGGCGAATTGGGCATCACTCCGTTACAA
This sequence comes from Bacteroidia bacterium, assembly GCA_044448845.1. GTDB lineage: Bacteria > Bacteroidota > Bacteroidia > UKL13-3 > UKL13-3 > CAIUEQ01. The sequence continues at coordinate 1,619 of JBIOHI010000246.1, read as the reverse complement.
ATGGCAAACGCCACAGCATCGGTTGCCAACCGCGGATATTACATCACTCCGCACGTGGTGAGATCCATTGATGGAAAACCAAATCCTAAACCGGAGTTCAGTACCAAACATTATTGCACCGTGGATACTTCTTTTTTCACGATCGTGATCGATGGCATGCAGGATGTGGTGGAACACGGAACGGCTTACATCGCACGTATTCCAGGAATTGCCATTTGCGGAAAAACCGGAACGGCTCAAAATCCGCATGGAAAAGATCACTCGGTATTTTTTGCTTTTGCCCCGAGAGATCATCCGCGGATCGCCATCGCGGTGGTGGTTGAAAATGCCGGATTCGGAGCCACCTGGGCTGCACCTATTGCCAGCCTTATATTGGAACAATACCTCACCGGCAAGCACGATACAAGGCCCGCATTGTTAGAAAAAATATTGAATGGAAATTTAAACAAACATGATTCAATCCCAGCAACACATACCGAAACCATCGCGGATTGATTGGCTTACGCTGATCCTGTATTACTTTTTTGTCACGGCAGGATTGCTTTGCATATATTCTTCCATTTACAAGGAAGATCATTCTTTCATTTACGACACCACGCAGAATTACGGCAAACAATTGATCTGGATCGGAATTTCATCGTTTATCGGTTTGCTTATTTTACTTGTGGATGAAAAATTTTTCTACGCTTTCGCTTATGCCATTTACGGACTCGCAATCGCTTCTTTGATCCTGGTTATTGTTGCCGGAACTGCGGTGAAGGGTTCCAACTCGTGGATCGAGGTTGCCGGATTCCGTTTTCAGCCGGCCGAGTTTGCCAAGTTTGCCACTGCGCTTGCCCTGGCGAAATACCTGGGTGGCTACAATGTGAAATTCTCCACGCGGAATGTTCAGTATATCTGTTTCGGTTTGATCTTACTTCCGATGGCTATTATTCTTTTGCAGAATGAAACCGGAACTGCTCTCGTATTCGGATCGTTTATTTTTGTTTTTTACCGTGAAGGGCTGCCGGGCTATTTTCTTTTCATCGGTTTCATGATCGTTGTGATGGGAATACTCGCGTTGCTGGTACCCATTATTTATGTAATTGCAGCTATTATAATTCTTGCCATGCTCCTGTTTTTATTTATAAAAAGAAACCTGCAAAATATTTTAGTGATCACCGGGATCGTGATATTCTTTGCAATTTACATCGGTAGTGTGAATTACATGTTCGGGCATGTATTGCAGGCACATCAACGTACACGTATCAATGTTTTGCTCGGAAAAGAAGTGGATCTGAAAGGTGCCGGTTATAATGTGCAGCAATCAAAAATTGCGATCGGTTCAGGTGGTTTGCTGGGAAAAGGATTTCTGCAGGGTACTCAAAACAAATTCCGTTTTGTTCCGGAGCAAAGTACCGATTTTATTTATTGCACGATAGGCGAAGAATTCGGTTTTGCCGGTTCGGTCGGGTTCATCGTTTTGTATTTATTATTATTGTGGCGCGTACTCGCGTTGGCCGAAAGGCAACGAAGTAAGTTCAACCGCATTTACGGATATTGCGTGGCCGCGATCTTATTCTTTCATTTTTTCATCAACATCGGTATGACGTTGGGTTTACTGCCGGTAATCGGGATCC
>JBIOHI010000245.1:0-2815 GCA_044448845.1 Bacteroidia bacterium | reverse complement strand
TAAAAATGCACTGCCAGCCCTTGAGAAGTTCCCGTGTTTTGTATGGTTAAATTTTGAAAAGTGATGTAACTGCACGAATTAAACCGCAACGTATGTCCATCAGTTGTACTGGTGGCAGCATATTGCAAAATGCGTGTTGCTGCATTGCCTGCTCCACCATCAAAGGTAACGGTGTTGGTGGCCGATGCTCCGGTGATGGCTGTTACCTCAACCTGCTCTATGTAAGTGGCTGCAGCAACGGTAAACACAACAGGTCCGCTGACTCCAAATGGAGACGAATTCGATGGGCCTCCATCGCTCCGGGTATTAGCGCTTGTTAAATACGTAATGGCGGAAGAGAAATTTTTGAACAAGGTTGAGGATGCCGTGCCCGATGCATCAATGGTGTAAGTTCCGCTCAGTTGAGTTGCCACAGCAGCTGAATAAAAGAAAATAAAGGTAAAAAGGAAAAGGAATTTTCCCCTGTAATTAATTGTACAAGATTTCATGATTTTAAGTTTAGTTTTAATTTATAGCGTGATTAATTTTTTAAAAATAATGACCTCCATTATTTTTCACGGGGAAGATGTTCAAAGATACATTTTTATAAAGAGTACACTATGATTTTTATCATTATTTTTAAACTCTTTTCAGTACCGGTAATTATTGAATTGTGCGCTAAAAAGAGGGCAGCGAATCAGGGTTTTCCGGACGAGGGGGTACCATTTGCGATCCGGATCCTGTTAATTTGAGACCCAATCGCGCATTGATATTACACTTTTTTTCTGACAACCAAAGGTGAAAAGCCAGTCCTGTTTTTTATATTTTAGAAATCCATGTATCCATCTTAATTTTAGGGCATCTTCATTATCCACAAAACCATAAAAAAATGTTGGTATTTTCTCGGTTTTAACCTTCCAATTAGTGTATCTTGCACGCTTAGCTAAAAACTGAAAATAAGTACAAAAAATTTATGGCAGAAGATAAGATCATACAGATCAACATTGAAGACGAAATGAAGACCGCCTACATCGATTATTCGATGTCGGTTATCGTTTCACGTGCGTTACCGGATGTTCGCGATGGATTGAAACCCGTTCACCGCAGGGTTCTCTATGGAATGACCGAACTGGGATTAGCTGCAAACCGTCCTTACAAAAAATCGGCACGTATTGTTGGGGAAGTTTTAGGAAAATATCATCCACACGGTGACAGTTCCGTTTACGACACCATGGTGCGAATGGCGCAGGAGTGGAGTATGCGTTACATGCTGGTTGACGGCCAGGGAAATTTTGGTTCCATTGATGGCGATCCTCCCGCAGCCATGCGTTACACGGAAGCACGCCTTCGGAAAATTGCCGAAGAATTATTAACAGACCTCGATAAAAATACCGTTGATTTTCGTCCGAATTTTGATGATTCTTTGACTGAACCATCGGTTCTTCCATCCAAAGTCCCCAATCTTTTGATAAACGGTGCTGCCGGTATTGCCGTGGGTATGGCCACTAACATGGCTCCACATAATCTGGCTGAATGTATAGATGGAATTATTGCTTACATCAATAACAAAGAGATCACCATTTCCGAACTGATCCAGTTTATAAAAGCGCCCGATTTCCCCACAGGGGGAATCATTTACGGATACGAAGGAGTAAGGGAAGCATTTGAGACCGGGAGAGGAAGAATTGTGCTGAGAGCAAAAGCCGAATTCGAAACTACGAAAACAGGGAAAGAACAAATCGTTGTCAACGAAATTCCTTACCAGATCAATAAATCCATTTTGATCTCAAAGACTGCCGATCTCATCAATGAAAAAATAATCGAAGGGATCTCTGAGATCCGTGATGAGTCGGACAGGGACGGGATGCGCATTGTTTACGACATCAAGCGCGATGCGATCCCGAATATCGTTCTGAATAAACTTTACAAGTACACCGCACTCCAGACTTCATTCAGCGTAAACAATATTGCTTTGGTGAAAGGCCGCCCGGAGATGCTGAACCTGAAAGACCTCATCCGGCATTTTGTGGATCACCGCCATGAAGTGGTTATCCGCAGAACACAGTACGAACTCGAAGAAGCTAAAAAGAAAGCTCACATTTTAGAAGGTTTGCTCATTGCTCTCGATAACCTTGATGCGGTAATTGCATTGATCCGCGGTTCGAAAACAGTGGAAGATGCGAAGAACGGTTTGATGGAGAATTTCAAGCTGTCCGACATTCAGGCAAAAGCCATTCTCGATCTGCGTTTGCAAAAATTGACCGGGCTTGAGCGTGATAAGATCAAAGATGAATATACCGAGTTGATGAAATTCATCACTTACTGCGAATCGGTACTGGCAAGTGAAGAACTGAGAATGCAGATCATCCGTGATGAACTAATCGAAATGAAAACGAAATACGGTGATGCCCGTAAAACTGCGATCGTTCATTCGGGTGAAGAGATGAGCATGGAAGACATGATCCCGGATGAGGAAGTGGTGATCACCATTTCGCATCTCGGTTACATCAAACGCACTTCACTCACCGAATACCGCACACAAAATAGGGGAGGCCGTGGATCACGAGGAGTTGCAAGCAGGCAGGAAGATTTCGTGGAACATATTTTTGTTGCCACCAATCACAATTACCTTTTGTTCTTCACCAAAATGGGAACCTGTTTCTGGATGAAAGTTTGGGAGATACCCGAAGGAGGAAAAGATACGAAAGGACGTGCCATTCAAAATCTCATCAACATTCCGGCAGATGACAAGATCATGGCTTATATCAACGTGAATAATCTCGAAGACACGGAATACCTTAACAATAATTTCGTGATGATGTGTACACAAAAAGGC
>JBIOHI010000244.1:0-2843 GCA_044448845.1 Bacteroidia bacterium | reverse complement strand
GTGCGGTAATTATTGTAGAAATTGTGGTACGAAAGATCGCGGAAAAATCCCAGCACTTAAATAAGGTATTAAATAAAGAAGAATTTGAGCTCACCATTTATGAAGGTTCATCCGAAATAATGCGCAGTGCAACATTCGGGCAGTTCATCATTCTTATTGTGTACATTCCTATTCTCGCCTTCACAGGCATCGAAGGAAAAATGTTCAAGCCGATGGCGCTTACAGTTATCTTTGCGCTTGCCGGGGCATTTCTGCTGTCACTCACCTATGTTCCGATGATCAGCGCCTTATTTTTAAAACACCGCATTTCCGAAAAGGAAACTTTTGCCGATAAACTGATGCGCAAAATGAAAAGCGGTTACCTTCCTTCGCTCAACTGGTCCTTGAAACATCAAAAGTTTATCGTGGTGGCATCGGTGGCGATGCTCGCTTTTTCCGTTTACCTTTTTACAAAACTCGGTGGTGAATTTATCCCCGTTTTGAACGAAGGAGATTACGCCATTGAATGTCGCATGCTCCCGGGAACATCGTTGTCACAATCGCTTTACATTGCAAAAAAAATTGAAAAAACTTTGCTCGACAGTTTCCCGAATGAAATAAAAAAATGCGTATCGAAGATCGGCACCTCCGAAATTCCAACCGACCCCATGCCGTTCGAAGCATTTGATGAGATCGTCACACTGAAAGATCGTGATCAATGGAAACGTGCGTCAACCAAGGAGGAACTTGATGTCCTGCTCGAAAGAACTCTTTCCAATTTTCCTGGAATTATTTTTTCCATTCAACAACCTATTCAAATGCGTTTCAACGAACTGATGACTTCCGCGAAAACAGAAGTGGTGCTGAAACTTTTCGGAAATGATCTTCATCAACTAAGTGAAACTGCGAATGAAATTGCAACTGTCATCGGAAAAATTCAGGGCGCATCAGATGTGCAGGTTCAGAAAGTGGAAGGTTTGCCCCAAATTCAAATTGAATATTTGCGCGAGCAACTTGCAAGTTACGGAATCACCGTTCGGCAAGTGAATGATGTGATCCAAACCGCGTTTGCCGGTAAGGCGGCAAAATTAATTTTCGAACAGGAAAAAAGTTTTGAGCTGGTGGTGAAATTTGATGACGCACACCGGAAAGATATGGAAGACCTCAAAGAGTTGATGCTCGAAAATCCGTACGGTGAAAAAATTCCGCTCAAGGAACTGGCAACTATTAAAATTGTGAATGGCCCGGCTGAGATCTCGAGAGAAAATGCAAAACGCAGGATCAATATCGGTTTCAATTCAAGGGGCCGCGATGTGGAAAGCATCGTGGATGACCTGAAGAAACAAGTGGAAAAGAACGTCAAACTTCCGGTTGGTTATACTTTGGTTTATGGCGGTGAGTTTGAAAATCTCGCGCATGCGAAACAACGTTTGAGCATTGTGCTCCCGATTGCGCTGGTGGTCATTTTTCTTTTGTTGTATTTCAGTTTCGGTTCTTTCAAACAAGGACTGCTCATTCTTTCGGCAGTTCCTCTTGCCGCTGCCGGTGGTGTTTTTTCTTTGTGGCTGCGTGATATGCCGTTCAGTATTTCGGCAGGGATCGGTTTCATCGCGTTGTTTGGCGTAGCGGTCCTGAACGGAATTGTACTGATCAGTTACCTCAACCAGTTAGAGAAAGAAGGTTTTACGGATCTCGATCAACGCATTCACAAAGGACTCGGTGATCGTTTCCGACCGGTAGTGATGACCGCACTCGTAGCCTCGCTCGGTTTTTTGCCGATGGCAATATCACACGGTCCCGGTGCGGAAATTCAACGCCCGCTTGCCACAGTGGTTGTTGGCGGTTTGATCTCCGCTACGTTGTTAAAACTTATTGTACTTCCGGTTTTGTACGCCATGACACAGAAAAAAATAAAAGGAAAAATTATCGGCTTATTGATCTTTGGCTTTTTCAGTTCGCAGGTGTTTGCACAAAATTCCAATGAACCTTTATTGGTTGAAAAACTTCCTCCGCTTCCAACCTGCGTGGATGCCGCAGTAAAAAATTATCCGCTCATGCCTGCAAGCGAATTGGAAATAGCACAGCAAAAAGCATTGAAAGGAACGGCATTCAATCCGTTGCCACTTGATCTTTTATTCCAGGTTCCATACAACAAGGATTTCCGCCCTGCAGTTTTACAAGCGTTCGATTTTCCAATGGTATATGTTTCGCAGGGCCAGGTTTACCGGCAGCAGGTACGAATTGCCGAGTCGGAAAAAAATATCAACCTGGTTCGTTTGGTTAAAACCGTAAAAGATATTTACCAGAATTTTCTTTTCACTGCCGTCATCAGGAATGAATGGAAATACCAGGACAGCATTTATTCACTCTTCACAAAAAATGCCGAACTGAAATACAAAGCCGGGGATATTTCTTACCTCGATAAACTGAATGCGGAGTCAAATTCAGCCATGGTAAAAAATAACCTTGCAGTTGCCGAATCTGAATTTTCGAATGCAAAATCACAACTTGAAAATCTCACCGGTTTGAGATTTTTGTTGTCATCCGAAAATTTAAAAATAGAAAAAAATAATTTTCAATCTGCCGGAATTGATTCTTCCAATATTGAAAACAATCCTTCGGTGAATTATTTCAAAGAAACAATCAAACTGCACGAGCGAAATCTTTCCAACGCACGGTGGAAGCTGGTTCCAGGGTTTACCATCGGGTATTTCAACCAGGTGGAACCGGATGTTCCGGTGGCATATAATCTCCAGTATGGTTTGCGCATCCCGATCTTTTTCTGGACGTACACGTCAAAAATAAAATACGAAAAACTCGGGGTGAAACACGAACAACTGAAAATGGAACTGGCAAAAAGAAAT
>JBIOHI010000243.1:0-2856 GCA_044448845.1 Bacteroidia bacterium | reverse complement strand
CATCAAGGCTGTCCCAATTGATGTTTACCATAATGCCATTGCTGTTTTTTATCGGACTCATTCCATTGATTCCGGTGTAAAAGCCAGCTAATTCCATCTCCTTGTAGCCGTTTATAAATCTGTTTTTCAATCGATTGTATTAACTGAGCAGAATCATTTTTTTAATACCGTATTCACTTAGCTTTGCCCCACTAAATAAAATGAGTAACTATATGGAATTCAGAACAGAACATGATACAATGGGCGAAGTGAAGGTGCCTGCCGAAAAATATTGGGGAGCCCAAACCGAAAGGTCGAGAAACAATTTTAAAATTGGCCCCGAAGCGAGTATGCCGAAAGAAATCATCTATGCTTTTGCTTACCTTAAAAAAGCTGCTGCACATGCCAATGTCGACCTTGGGGTTTTATCGAAAGATAAATGTGAAATGATCTCAAAGGTGTGCGATGAAATTCTCACCGGCAATCTCGACAAGGAATTTCCCCTCGTGATATGGCAAACCGGTTCTGGAACCCAAAGCAATATGAACCTGAATGAAGTAATCGCTTACCGGGCTCATGTTTTGAGCGGTGGAAAATTAACCGATGAAAAAAAAGTGCTTCATCCGAATGATGATGTGAATAAATCACAATCATCAAATGATACCTATCCGACAGCGATGCACATTGCTACCTACAAGTCGGTTTCGGAAATTACTGTACCCGGGATTAAAAAATTGAGTGATACACTTCGCAAAAAATCCGAAGAATTTAAAGACATCGTAAAAACCGGCCGCACGCATTTCATGGATGCCACACCATTAACACTTGGCCAGGAATTCAGCGGATATGCACAGCAATTGGAAAACGGTATCCGCGCATTAAAGTCGGCACTCGAAATGGTGAAAGAACTTGCGTTAGGTGGAACAGCGGTTGGTACCGGTTTAAATGCGCCAAAAGGTTACGATGTGCTGGTTGCAAAAAAAATTGCTGAATTCACCGGTCACCCGTTTGTTACCGCACCCAACAAATTTGAAGCGCTGGCTGCTCACGATGCCATGGTGGAAATGAGCGGGGCTTTAAAAAGAGTTGCCGTGAGTATGATGAAGATTGCCAACGATATTCGAATGCTTTCTTCAGGGCCAAGAAGCGGGATCGGTGAAATAATCATTCCGGATAACGAACCCGGTTCGTCCATCATGCCGGGAAAAGTAAACCCAACCCAACCGGAAGCCATGACCATGGTTGCAGCACAGGTGATAGGAAATGATGTGGCGGTTTCTATCGGTGGTTCCACCGGGCATTTTGAACTCAATGTTTTTAAACCCGTTATTGCTGCCAATGTTTTGCAAAGTGCCCGATTAATTGGTGATGTGTGTGTTTCGTTCAATGATAATTGTGCTGTCGGGATTTTGCCGAACAAAGAAACCATCAAACGTCATTTGGAAAATTCACTGATGCTGGTAACCGCATTGAATACACACATCGGTTATGAGAATTCAGCCAAGATCGCCAAGAAAGCGCACAAAGAAGGAAAGACTCTACGCGAAGCTGCCATAGAACTTGGATTGGTGACCAACGAACAATTTGACCAGTGGGTTCGGCCTGAAAAAATGGTGGGTAATCTTTAATCCCAATATTGTAAAGTTGGTTTTTTAATTCTCAATTCGTAATTCCGAATTGTTATCTTTGGCTTTGATGCATATAATTTTAGAAGGAATAATTACCGGTTTGATCGTGAGCATTTCGTTCGGGGCTGGGTTTTTTTCTTTAATACAAACCAGCATTTCGCGTGGTATTCATAAAGCCGTTTATATTTCAGCAGGTGTTCTTTTAAGCGATTCCATTTTTATTTTCCTGTCGGTGTTCGCCACATCATTCATCAGTTATGAAATGACAAAATACGCCTACGAAATGCGATTAGTGGGAATGATCCTTTTAATTTTAATGGGAATTTATTCCATTTTAAAATCTTCAAAAGTTATCAATCCCAATATCGTGGACGACCCACATCTGATGTATTATATCAGCAAGGGATTTCTCATCAATACGTTCAATCCATTAAATGCACTGACCTGGATAGGGGTTTCACTTTTTCTCCAATCGGCATTGCAATATACTTTCCCCGAGATCATTTTATTTTTCTGCACGGTGATCGTTTTTGCTTTTGCCACGCAAATGGGTGTTTGCTATTCGGCACACCGGTTGCGAAAACATTTGTCTGTAAAATTCATTCACCGCATCAATATTTTTGTCGGGATCATTTTGATCGCCAGTGGAATTTTCATCTACACTCAAAAAAATATGATGTCGAAAGATTCCCCCATCGAGAAAGCCGAGCAGATGATGATCAAGAAGAAGTAGGCTGATGGGGTATCGGGAGTTTTGTAATCAATACTTTATGCTTCCACAAAGAATGAGAATGCTATTTCAAAATAACAATTTTATTTATTTTCGAAGAAATTTCTCCTGAAATAATTCTGTAAAAGTAGATACCATTCGTCAGCGTTGAGACATCAAAATGAAAAATGTTTTCATGTACATCCAAAGGATAACACGCTATTTCTCTGCCATTGAGATCGAATATTTTTAATTGAGCATTTGTAAGATTTCCAGGTAACTGATATTGAAGATTTACCACTGAAGACGAAGGATTGGGATAAATTTGACCGGCATAAAAATTTTCTTTTGATACGTTTTCAACCCCATTGAAAGGGATGGTCGGAATGGTTTGAATTTGAAAATTATTGTAATTGAAAATATTATGTGAAGTGGTTGAAATGTTATTGAATATATACCTTAACCGGATTTTTTGACCTGCAAATATTTTAAGACTTACATTTTCATGATTCCATGGAGAGTAATATGTTAAACCCTGAT
>JBIOHI010000242.1:0-2869 GCA_044448845.1 Bacteroidia bacterium | reverse complement strand
ATTTAGCATTTAACATTTTATTTCAAGTAATGACGGAACTGAGAAAATATATCGAACACACCAACCTGAAACCGAATTGCACGAGCCAGGACGTGATCAAATTATGCGAAGAAGCCATCGAACACAAATTTTACGGTGTTTGTGTTTCCCCTTATTTTGTTCAGCTTGCAAAAAAGATCATCAAGAAGAACCCGGTGAAGATCATTACCGTTGTGGGTTTTCCGTTGGGGTATTCAACTGTTGCATCCAAAGTGGAAGAAACAAAAAAGGCGATCATTTCAGGTGCCGATGAGATTGACATGGTGATGAATATCGCTGCATTTAAATCGGGCGATTTTGCATCAGTACAGAACGATATCCAGGCAGTGACCACTGCTTGCCACCTGCAAAATAAAACAGTGAAAGTGATCATTGAAACTGCCTATTTAAGTAATGCCGAAATTGAAAATGCCTGCCGGATATGCAAGGATTGCGAAGTGGATTTTGTAAAGACTTCAACCGGCTTTGCATCTAAAGGAGCCACCGTGGAAGCCGTGGAACTGATGCGCAAAACATTGCCGGTTAAAATAAAAATAAAAGCTGCCGGTGGTATCCGTGATCGTGAATTTGCCGAAAAACTGATCCATGCCGGAGCCACACGCATCGGGGCTTCCGCAAGTATTCAACTGGTGGGAACCGAAGAATAAATTACAGGAATGAAAATTATTTTTTATAAATATATCCTTCTATTTTCCCTTGTTTCCGTCTTTATATTTTCGTCCAATGCACAAAATAAATTTGTAACCATCCAGGGCGATGTTGCTCTCGACACCATGGTGAACAGAAATATTGAATGGAACAAAACTGCCAATGGGATCCCGGGATTCCGTATCCAGATATTTTTTGGTTCGGAAAGAAAAGCTGCTCATGATGCAAAGGAAAAATTCCAGCAAAAACATCCCGGGTTTGATGCGTATTTGATTTACCAGCAACCTTATTTCAAAGTGCGTGTCGGTGATTTCAGAACAAAATTGGAAGCACAGCCTTTGCTTAAAAAAGTGTTGCCCGAATTTGACCGGGTGTTTATCGTTCCCGATAAGATCAATTTGCCGAAGCTGTAAGTCAGCATATAGATGATAGGAAACAGATCATAGAAAAATAATTTTATGGCATTTAAGTTTGAGAGTTTAATGATTTGGCAAAAGGCATTGGAGTTGACTGAAATTGTAAATGATGTTTCTAAAAGGTTTCCTGTGAGTGAACAATTTAATTTAACATCTCAGGTAAAACGTGCCGCTGATTCTGCCGGCTTGAATATTGCCGAAGGTTCGCAAGGGCAAACCAAACCCGAGTTCAAAAGATTTTTGGCGATCTCATTGAGATCTTGCATTGAAGTGGTCGCATGTATTTTCATTGCACAACAAAGAAAAATAATTTCTAAATCCGACTTCGATCTGATTTATTTGAAAGAAGAAGAATTGGTAAAAATGATCCAATCACTCCGAAACAAACTCAGTCAACCCTGAACAAAACTATGATCTATCAACCATCATCCATAAACTAAAACAATGAAACTCGTAACATACACGCACAACAAAAACACCCAACTCGGAATTATCCATGAAGGTAAGATCTGGGCAATGAAAGATCTCGATTCTTCATTTCCTGACAAGATGCGAAAATTTTTGTTTGCCGGGGAAACCGTGATGCAAAAAGCAAAGAAATGGGATGAACAGATCAAGGCCGGCAAAGTGAATAAACCTTTTGTGAATGAAAATGATGTAAGGCTCGAAGCGCCTGTTCCGCAACCCACTTCCTGCCGCGATGGGTATGCATTCCGCCAGCATGTGGCCGCAGCCCGCAGGAACCGCGGGGTTGAAATGATAAAAGAATTTGACCAGTATCCCATTTTTTATTTTACGAATCACAACGCGGTGCAGGGACCGGGAGAAATTTTTTGCATGCCAGATCATTTTGAAAAACTTGATTTCGAACTCGAAGCTGCCGTGGTTATCGGCAAGAAAGGAAGAAACATCAAAGCTGCCGATGCTGATCAATACATTGCCGGGTACATGATCATGAACGATCTTAGTGCCCGTACTTTGCAAATGGAAGAAATGTTGTTGAACCTCGGGCCGGCAAAAGGAAAAGATTTTTCGACCGTCATCGGGCCGTATTTTGTAACTCCCGATGAACTGGAAGCATATAAAATTCCTGCCAAAGAAAATCATGTTGGAAATAAGTATAACCTCGAAATGAAATGTTGGGTGAACGAAAAATTAGTGAGCGAGGGAAACATGGGCGACATGGACTGGACTTTTGCCGAGATCATCGAACGTTGTGCTTACGGTGTTGATATTCTCCCCGGAGACGTGATCGGAAGTGGAACAGTTGGAACCGGTTGTTTCCTCGAACTGAACGGGACGGGCCTGTTGAATGATAAAAATTATAAACCGCAATGGTTGCAGGCAGGAGATGTTGTGGAAATGGAAATTGATGGTCTTGGTCATTTAAGCAATATCATTCGCAGGGTTGAAACGGATTTTTCTTTATTGGCGTTGAAGAAAGGTCATGGAGTTAACCAGGTAATTGGGTAAATGGAGCCTTGGTTACCTTAATTACCCAATTACCTTTATTACCTTTTTCCCTATCTTAGTATTATGCAAGCAGTAGATGTAGAAGTTGAAAAACAGGAAATATTAAAATATTGACATTACAAAAAATAGTTTACTACCTGCGGGATAAGTCGAACCGAACGACCGGGTTTTTAAATAAAGAATTTTACCCTAGGCCTTTGTTTTTATGAGATTTTATTTCTTCAATTTTAAAATGGAAAAATCCGTATCCGATTTTTTTATTGTGTTGGTTAAATGACCAAGCCCGGTAATTT
>JBIOHI010000241.1:0-2871 GCA_044448845.1 Bacteroidia bacterium | reverse complement strand
TTCCTTAACCTTTAATTTTAATACAATAGGAAACTATTATGGCAATTACTATTCTTCTTATGGTAGTCCGTTTATTAGTGCCCAAAAAATTGATGCCATGCAGATCGGGTTCGTTCTTGAAAAGCAAAAAATTCTCGGAGGTGAAATAGATGAGAAATATTATTTTTATAAGATCAATGGTTTCAGTTTAAGAATTTGGAATATTACTTCTTCCTATTCTTTAAACACGAATGACCAATATATCCTTGCAGATTTCAATTCTCACAATCTGCCATTAAAATTCAACGGTTATGAGTGGTGTGGAATTTTCGGTTATGGATATCAATATAATTTCAACGTGAAATACGGTGCGTATGTTGACGCAAAACTCAATTATGGTGTTGGTATAGCTGCAGAGAGCGGGGCAGGTGAGCTATTTTCTTCTTTCTTCTACACGCTTCGTGCTTACGTTGATATCGGCATCCGTGCACGGATCAAATAAAATCAGTGGGCAATTTTTTCGTTCTACAACGAAATGCCTTCTGCTTTGAAAATCCTTTTTACTTTCCACGCATAAAAGGCGAGATAACCAAAACACACAATCCCGGTGAGGTAACTGTATTGTATTCCCAGCAAATTATTCCCGGCAAGGTATCCCTGTAGCAAACTGATAAATCCTCCGCCCATGATCATCATGATGAGAAAACTGGAACCTTCGTTGGTATGTTTGCCGAGCCCCGTGATCGCCAGCGTAAAAATGCAAGGCCACAACGTGCTGCAAAATAATCCCACGCTGATGAATGCATAAACACTCACCATCCCGTCAGCAAGAATTCCCGTTGTTAGTGCGGCAATTCCGCACAAAGAAAAAATAAATAACTGTCGCGCAGGATTTCCTTTGCTTAAAATATCGGCACCGATCAAAATCAGGATCACAAAAGCATAAACATAAAATGGGGTCACATCATGGTCGGCAATTTTATTTACAAGAAGAAAAAATCCGAAAGCGACATAAGGCAAAACAAAATTGAGTACCGTTTTGAAATTTTTCTTCAGATCCATCGCACCCACCGATGAGGTCCAACGCCCGATCATCAGGCTTGCCCAGAACAAGGAAACAAACGGAGCGATCTTATCGGTAGTGATGTGCAAATGCTGCCGCATGAATTCGGGCAAATTGCTTGCGGTGGAAACTTCCACGCCCACGTACACAAAAATTCCTATCATTCCTAAAACGAGATGAGGATACGATAGCACACTTTTCTTCGTATCGTGTTCGATCTTGTTTTGTTCTTCGAGTTCTTCTAAACCATGCCGGTCAGGTAAAGAAGAGAATTTAAAAATGACCGCAACAATTAAAAATGCAGCACCGAGGATCAGGTAAGGTGTTTTCACACTATCAATGTTTGCCACTGCCGAATTGGAAGAAGCAACCGACCCGAAAATGGCAAAGCTCACGATGAGCGGGCCCAGCGTGGTTCCAATGTTATTGATCCCACCGGCAAGACTTAACCGTTGGGAACCTTTGGAAGGATTTCCCAACAAAATCGCAAGTGGATTGGCAACTGTTTGCTGCAGGGAAAATCCAAGTCCGACAATAAATAACCCGGTTAACATCAAACCAAATGAGGCAGTGGTTGCAGCCGGATAAAATAATAAGGTGCCCACCGCGGAAATGATCAACCCAAGCGAAAGCCCGTTCTTGTAACCGATGCGGTTGATGATGTCTCTGCCAAGGAACTTTGAAATGATCATGTAAATGATGGAACCAATGCTATAGGCAACATAAAATGCGAACGACACCATTTGTGATTGCCATTGCTCCAGGTGCAGATGTTCTTTGAAAACCGGGATAAGAATATCATTGCTTGCCGCTACAAATCCCCAGAAAAAAAATACCACGATCAACGTATAAAATTGCGGAAGCGTTTCTTTATTTTTTTGCATGAATTATTTTGATGATGTGATAATTTGACGATAAGTTAATTTACTATGATCCATTAACTGAAAACTATCAACTAATTTTTCATATCCAGCCAAACAAAATCCCCGTTCTGAAATATAAAAATATCATTATCCAGTTCTATGCGGTCGCCTTCTTTTATGGTTTTCATGTTCACGTCATTGAAAGTAGTGTGTATAGAACCCTTGGTGCGGTAAGCTACTTCGAGGTACTGGTGATTGATGCCACGCTTGGTCCCGCAAAGGATCACATGAACCGGTTTGCGGATCCGTTTCAGCAATTTCATGTCACGGATATCGCTGTCATCGGCCACCAGGACCAGGTCGGTATAATCGCGGTAAAGTGTGATGGCAGTGAGTACCGCTTCGAGGTCGTTCTCCGGATCATCACCGCCTTCACCAAGTTTGCGCACATCATCCACATCCTTTTTAAATTTCTTGAAATCTTTCGCATCAAAGGCATGCACACCTCCCGTTTGCCCGATTATTTTTTTATCGTCAGGCATGTTGTCTCCGTCATTGAACAACACGTAATGTTTGATCTTTTCGGTTTCGTAATTTTGTTTGTACCACACGAGTAACTGCCCAATGTAAGGAAACATGCTCCCGGTCATGTCCACCACCATCAGCACTCTTTTCCATTGAGGGTTACGTTTGAATACTTTAAAAATAGTGGAATCTTTGATCTTGTATTCTCCGGTGATAAATTTGTCAAACTTCAGCGTGGTTTCCTTGGTTGGCGATTCGTAGGTGATCCATCCTTTTTTATCGAAATGTGCGTAGGCACCCGATAATTCCCCGTTGTCGAAATTAGCTTCCGTCAGCAAAAATCCTTTGTCATCGTAACAACGTTCGTAGCCCTGTTTTTTTCCGTCCTTATAGTTTTCTTCGCATTTTTTCTGACAGTTAGGAAAAAAAGTTACACTGGGC
>JBIOHI010000240.1:0-2876 GCA_044448845.1 Bacteroidia bacterium | reverse complement strand
GTTTACCACCGTGGATTTGCTCTGGTAATTTTCGAGCAGGTCGATCTTCTTTTTTATCGCTCCTGCCTTTTCAAATTGCATTTCAGATGAAGCTTCGTGCATCAGTTCTTTAAGATCCGTAATGACCGAACGAATATTTCCTTTCAAAATATTTCGTACTTTTTTGATCTGATCCATATAATCGGCTTCGGTTTGAAAACCCACGCAGGGCGCTTTGCAATTGCCGATATGGTATTCGAGGCAAACTTTGAATTTTTTATTTTTGATATTCGTCTCCGACAAATTCAAATTGCAATTGCGCAGTTGAAAAAGTGAATGGATGAGTTCAAGAACGGTCAACCTCGTCAACCCGCTCGAGAACGGTCCGAAATATTCAGAGCCGTCCCTTACAAAATTCCGCGTGGAAAAAACTCTCGGGAATCTTTCTTTTTTGATGCAGATGAACGGATAGGTTTTATCATCCTTCAGCATCACGTTGTACTTGGGCTGGTATTTTTTTATCAAAGAATTTTCCAACAGCAACGCGTCCATTTCCGTTTCCACCAACGTGTACTCGATGTGCGAAATTTTATTCACCATCACTTCCGTCTTCCGGCTGTCGTGGGTTTTGGTGAAATACGAATTCACCCTTTTCTTTAGGTTCTTCGCCTTGCCGATGTAGATGAGTTTCTTCTCTTCATCAAAATATTTGTACACGCCCGGGGTTTCGGGCAATGAAATGATAACTTGTTTTAATTTTGATGACAACATAATTGCGAAAGTATAAAATCGCTGCATCAATCTTAATTGAAATAAAGCATAATTATTATGCTAAAAATTCTCGTTTTAATACATTCATAAATTAGGTAAGAAAATATTCTAACTAATGTTTGTTATATTCAGCTAATAAACTTATTTCGCAATAAATTTAATGGTAATCACTATGAAAAAGATTATTATTTTTTCAGTAACATTGTTGCTGATAATCGGTGCAAATGCACAAACAAACCTTATTACAAACGGAACTTTCGAAACAACTCCGACTTTTTCCGGTTGGTCTTCACTTACGGGTACCGATATATGGGGTGGTACCACTAGTGGCGGGTGCACTGCACACGGAGGCTCAAAATATATGTGGATGGGTGATCAAACTCAACAAACCGGAATTAACAACGCAACACAAGACTTGTATCAAACTGTAACCATTCCATCAAGCGCCACAAGTTGTATAATGGATTTTTACGCGTCAATTAATACGGAAGAAAGCGGTACGTCTCCCTATGATTATTGTTGTCTCAGGTTAAGGAGTACGAGCGGAACATTGCTCACAACCTTAGGATATATAAGCAATGCGAATGGCGATTTTGGGATACCCGGATGCCAAAACTGGATTCATTTTATCAATGTTATTATTCCTTCAACTTACTTCGGATCAACGGTAAGGGTTTCATTTGAATTTTCAACTGATGGATCCTCTCCAACCATATTCAGGCTGGATGATATTTCAATGATGGTAACAACAGGCAGTCCATGTACATACTCCTTATCACAATCTGCTTACACTTGCCCTACAACTGCAGCAAATACTTATTCCAATATTACATCTGTAAACACACAAACAGGATGTACCTGGACTGCATCAATAACGTCTGGTAGCAGTTGGCTTTCCACAACATCTTCGGGAACGGGCAACGGAAACATTTCCATTTCTGTACTTCAAAATACTTCTATGAGTTCGAGGAATGGAACTATAGATGTCAACGGACAGACCTTAACAATCACACAACCCGGGTCATGCACTTATAGCTTATCCCAGAATAACTATGCTTGTCCCAATGCATCAGCAAATACTTACAGCAGTATTCTGTTGGTAAATACTCAAGCCGGTTGCACCTGGACTGCAACTGTAACAAGCGGCAGCAGTTGGCTTTCCACTGCATCTTCCGGAACAGGCAGTGGTGCCCTTTCAATAACCGTCCTTCTAAACACATCTTCAAGTCCAAGGTCTGGAACAATTGATGTGAATGGTCAAACCCTGACAGTCACACAGCCCGGAATAGTTTGCACTTACAATTTAGGCCAGTCTTCTTACTCTTGTCCAAATGCATTGGCAAATACGTATAACAATGTGGTGTTAGTAAATACACAAGTCGGGTGTAGTTGGACAGCAACAGTTACAAGCGGTGGCAGCTGGATGGCTACCTCATCCTCCGGTACCGGAAGCGGGGCAATCACAATTATTGTACTTGAAAACACTTCCGTAAGCATAAGAACTGGAACTATTGATGCTGCCGGACAAACTTTAACCGTTGCACAACCTGGCAAGGGTACCGGGATTAATGAGATCGAGAATGCATCTGTTTCAATTTTGCCAAATCCGGCTCAAAGTCAAATTTCAATCCTGGCAAAACAACAAATGACAGGTGAAGATTTTGATATAACAGATAACCTGGGAAGAACTGTTATCTATGGTCAAATAAAGGATTTAACAACAACGGTTAATTTAGAAAGTTTGAAACCCGGAATTTATTTGTTCCGGGTAAAATCAAATGCACTCGTCTATAAACTGATAAAGCAATAATCCCGTTTCCACCAGCGTGTATTCGATGTGCGAAATTTTATTCACCATCACTTTCGTCTTGCGGCTGTCATGTGTTTTGGTGAAATACGAATTCACCCTTTTCTTCAGATTCTTCGCATTGCCGATGTAAATGAGTTTCTTCTCTTCATCAAAATATTTATACGCGCCCGGGGTTTCGGAAAGCAAATGGATTATTTTTTAAAATGTGCGGAAGACATTTTTACTTTTCAAAGAAAGCAAAAAAACTAAAGAATATCGAACAGGCTTGCCTGCCGGTAGGCAGGGAATAATGAATTTTGAATGGTCAGCTTTTATT
>JBIOHI010000239.1:0-2878 GCA_044448845.1 Bacteroidia bacterium | reverse complement strand
TTATAAATTTATGTGTTTATGAAAACTGGTAGTTTATCCTGTAAAAACCTAATCTTATTACCATTAAACAGAAAGCCCATACTTTGAAAAGCAAGTTTTTTTTGTATTTTTAAACCTGAATTTTTCGTTTCTAAAGTTATTCACACCATATTAATATTATAACACATGGAATTAGTAACCGCCCAAAAAAACTTGACAACAGAACATGTTGGTTGGCTTGACTATATCGATCATACCAAATCTGAATTAAAAGAGATGCAGTTGAAACTCTCTCAACTATCACCGGCAAACACTTTAAAGTTTGCAGCCAAAGTAGAACAATTTCAAAATCGCTTTATACGTCAACGCGAAGTAACTGACATTTTGCGCCACAATATTAAAGCTCATGAAAATGACATTGAAAGGATGACACGATTGAGTTTGGATTATCTTCAACTCCGGGTGGCGAATGATCACACTGTTTTGAAAAGTGAATTCAAACGCTACATGGAATTGTTCGTTGAACTTGCTCAGGACTTCAACGAGTTTCTCGCGTAATAATCATTCACAAAATTACACCACCGGCATCCCGGATCATTGCATCCATTTGTAAATTCCATATTTAAAATGGATGCAAATGTTTTCTTGATCTGTTGCAGAACGATTTTTTCATCTTCAGTTGTAATTTCCACTTTAGCCTTTACAAATTCTTTGGTTTCCTTGTCTGGTTCAATAAAATCGAACTCAGTTGAACGCATTTTCCAGTTCTTGGTCGGGTCATTATCCATCAGAATTTTATAAAACACCGCCTGCCGCCAGTAGTCCCCGCCAATAAGATCTACCGGATTCGGCTTTTTATTTTGTGAAATGGATTTGCTCACCTTTTCTTCATTCGGACGATTCAGTTTTCTTTGGGCATTTTTGAACTGGCCGGTCTTATAATCCACCACGTTCACATAGATACCGTCAAATTCCAGTTTATCCAATTTACCGTTTAACGGAATTCCATCGACCACTACATTTCTATAAGATCTTTCAATGCTGGTTATCTTATTCCATTCACTAATATACTTCCGGTAATATTCGGGAAGTATCTTTTTGGCATATTCTACCCGGTTTTGAAATTCAATGGTCGTGAACGCATCCGCATGACGATGCATGTACCACGTAAAATCGGAGAGAAAATCTTCCACCGTTCCGAAAACTTTCTGCTCATTGGCATTCATATTTTTAAACAAGCATTCCAGGACATAATGAACTGCGGAGCCAAAGGTCATGCTTGCACTTTTGGGTGCAGGAACCCGCAGTAAGTTTTCAAAATAAAAAGAAACCGGGCAGGCCAAAAAATTATTCAGGTGTGTAACGCTAAGGGAATAACCCTGGAGGAGTGGATCAAGAAACTCTTTGTTGATCAGTTCGTGGTCGGAAATTTTCGTTTCACCGGATTGTAAAACCCGGATTGTAAAATCGATCAAATCTTCATCGGCCAGTTGAATTTGTACAAGAGAAACCTTTCCTCCCTCTTCGAGCTCCGCCACAAACCGGCTTCTTTCGAGCTCTTTAGAAACGTGATCCCTTTCGGGGAAAGAGATGACTAGTTGTTTTTTTGCACGGGTCATGGCCACATAAAACAACCTCCTCGCTTCTTCGGTCTCGTCTCCTTTTTCTTCAAACAAATTATCAGGAAGTTTGAAATTGTTACCTCCTCCGCTTGTTTTATCCCATTTATCTTTGAGACAACCCATGATAAAAACGGTGTCGAATTCAAGTCCTTTGGAAGAATGTGCCGTGATGAAATTCACCCCGTTTTCGGCATATGTTATTTTTTCGGCCGGAAGTTGAACACCATTGTCCTGCATCAATAATATCAATTCCAAAATGGGATGTAAATTCGTTCTTGAATTTTTCGAACATTCATTTTTAACGAAATCAAAAAAAGTGTTGAGTAATTCAAGATTCCAGGACCGGTCTTCCGAGGTAAGGGCATCGGCAAGCAACCCGCATTTGGTCAAAATATTTTCGATCAGTTGTTGCAAGGTGCAATTCGAACTATCGGTAATTAATTCATCGGTGAGTTGGGCGAATTTTTCTATGAACGGCAGGGTTGCATTTGATGTGAAGAGGTCGGGTTGTTTTTTTGATCGAATATCTTTGAGGAATCCGCGCCAGGTTTGCTCGTCCCGGCTTTTACCCTGGCTTCGCTGGTTCAAACGGAAACTGATGTTGGCGATCTCGGCCGGTGTAATTTGAAATTCACGAAAATGCATCATTTCAAAAAGATAGGGTTCGCCCGAATCAGGTTTGGATTTTTCAGCGTCAATAAACCGGAGAATGGTAATTAGTTTTCGGATGAGTAGTTCATCAAAAATATTGATGCGTTTTTTTGCATTCACCGGAATTCTTTTCGATTGCAGGTAGCGGATGATCTCTTCCGCCTGCTCGTGGTTGCGGTAGATCACAGCCATCTCATTCCAGTTGGTTCCCGAATCATGAAGTCGCTCAATCTCCATTGCAGTGCCAACCGCTTCGTGTGATGGATTATAATAAGCACGTACTTCAGGTAAAATTTTGATGGAAGCGAAATCAGGGTTGGATGCCACTAACGTTTTATTTTTCGAGATTCTTTTTTCCGGATCGTTATGGTCAATTGATGTTTTAGCAGCATCCAGGATATTTTGTGATGAACGATAATTTTGCGTTAGTAAAATAGATCTGTGCCTAGACGAATACTTGCTGCTGAAATGGATGATATTTTCAACATTGGCTCCCTGGAAACGATAGATAGATTGATCGTCATCACCTACCACAAAAATATTCGGGCTTTCCCAGTAATCGATCAAATGGTGAAGCAGGTCGATCTGTGTTCCGCTGGTATCCTGGAATTCATCCACCAATACAT
>JBIOHI010000238.1:0-2880 GCA_044448845.1 Bacteroidia bacterium | reverse complement strand
GTGTCAGGTGCAACACTTACCACGGATAGATTTGGTCACGCAAATAAGGCATATAGTTTCGATGGAATTTCGAATTATATCGATCTGGCAAAATTACTCCCAGATCAAACTTCTTTGTCGATTTCCGTTTGGATAAAACCTACCGGTAATGTTTCAACCCAAGGATTTATTTTATTCGATGGGAATTCCCAATGTGGAAATGATTTAGCACTTCTATTTACGAATAATACAATTAAACTTGTAGCACAGAAATCCGGAGCAGTGTTGGATGGATCTGTTCAGACATCATTGCCGTCAACTTCTTTCAATAACTGGTATCACATTGTTTGGACTATGTCGCCAAGTCAATCAAAGGTGTTTATTAACGGAGCACTTTCGAATACAATAAATTCATCAGGATCAAATGTTGGTTATCACTATACACCAACAATCGGAAGCATGTTTGATGGAAACACAGCACCTTGTGGTTCTCCCAGAAGCGCGTTTTTTGAAGGAGGAATTGATGATATTAGAGTTTATAATCGAACATTGTCTCTGACAGAGGTGAATAGATTGTACAATTTCACTTACACGGGAGTTTCTAAATTGGATAATGAATCAACCCAAATCAATATTTATCCGAATCCATCGCAAGGATTGTTGAACATCGAATCAAACGGGAAATCGGGCCAATCAATGAAAGTTGATTTTTATGATCTGATGGGGAGAAATGTAAAGCAGCTTGATATTCCGCGACCTAATTCAACCATTGATGTCAGCGATCTGAATTCGGGAATTTATTCGGTTATTATCAAAATTGGAGATATGATGAAAGTGCAGAAAATTATTTTGTCAAAATAATTTTCTGAGATCACCTCCTCCCGAACATCCCCATCATTTCCTCCGTGCTCAGTTTCACGATGCAGATCTTTCCATCAGGTGAAAGGTGCGGTTCGCGGCAGGCAAAAAGTTCATCAATGAGTTTGATCATTTCTTCCGTATTGAGTTTGGTTCCCGCTTTCATACAGGCGCGTTTGGCAAGTGTGCGCGCCACGCGTTCCCTGCGTGCGGGCTGGTTGGTTTGCTGTTTGTAATCTTCCAGCATCTGCTCGATCAGGGATTGTTCATCCTGGTTGTTCATTTCGGTCGGTACCCCGTTTACCACAAACGTATTTTTCCCAAGTTCGTTGATGTCAAAACCCAACAAGCGAATATCCGGTAAAATTTCTTTCAGGAGATTTTCATCCGAAGAATTCAATGAAACCGTTCTTGGAAATAATTTTTGCTGGCTCGAGATTGGATCGTATTCCAAAGCGGAAATATATTTTTCATACAGGATCCGTTCATGAGCCGCCTGCTGATCAATGAGCATCATTCCTGATTTGATCTGCGAAATGATAAAACGGTTTTGGATCTGCAGGATATTGCGGGAACCGGAGTCTTCCTGTTCCGGTTTTGCCAGGGGTTCAACCGGGTGAAACTTTTTATCCCCGGTTCCGATGGTCTCCGGTTTTTGCAAAACATTATACAACTGCTGCCACTCGCTGTTCGAAGGACGGGTTACGAAATTTTGTCTTTCGGTAACGGGGTTGAAATTGCGGATGGTTGCCTCCGCATTTTTTTCATCCGGGTATTTCGGAACCGGTTTCAGGTTTAAAAAAGTATCCTCGCTGGCCGGTGTGAAAACAGGAACGTGGTACAATTGCCCGAGCGCTTTTTTGACCACCGCACGGACAATGTGGTAAATGGATTTTTCATCTTCAAATTTTATTTCCGTTTTGGTGGGGTGAACATTCACATCAATTTTGGAAGGACCGATCTCGATAAAAATTATGTAGAACGGGAACTGTTCTTTGGTGATCAGGTTTTCAAATGAACTCACCACTGCATGATTCAGGTAAGCATCTTTGATGTACCGTTTGTTCACGAAAAAGAACTGTTCACCGCGGCTCTTCCTGGAGAACTCGGGCTTCCCGATGTATCCGTGAATATCGATGATGGTGGTTTTTTCTTCGAGGTGTAAAATATTTTCCTCTGTTTTATTTCCGAATAATTCAATGATACGTTGCTTCTGTGTTCCCTGCCTGAGTGCAAAAACTTCTTCTTCATTATTCATCATGCTCATCGCAATTTCGGGATGTGAAATAGCAGCACGGGTAAATTCTTCGATAATGTGCCGCGCTTCCACCGGGTTCGATTTCAGGAAATTTCTTCGTGCCGGAATATTGAAAAACAGGTTTTTCACTTTCACACTTGTTCCGTTCTGAAACGAGATGGGTTCCTGTTTTTTTACTTCGGTGGCTTCAATTTCGATCAGTGTTCCGAGGTTGTCTTCCGATCTTTTTGTTTTCAGTTCCACCTGTGAAACGGACGCGATAGAAGCAAGCGCTTCTCCCCGGAATCCCATCGTTTTGACGGAATAGATATCTTCCGCTGAAGAGATTTTTGAAGTAGCGTGCCGCTCCCAGCAAAGCCGGGCATCGGTGGGGCTCATTCCCGCACCGTTATCAAGCACCTGGATAAAAGTTTTTCCGCCATCACGAATGATGAGTTTTATTTCAGTGCTGCGTGCATCCACCGCGTTGTCAAGCAATTCCTTGACCACCGAAGCAGGGCGCTGGATCACCTCACCGGCAGCGATCTGGTTGGCCACATGGTCGGGCAGCAGTTTTATCACGTCACTCATCGCCTGGCAAATTACAATCTGTTTGAGGAATAGAAAATCAAGGGTTCGAGGGGTCAAGGGTCCAAGGGGTCGAGGGAAAAGCTCGCTAACCTATTCTTTCGACTCCAGAGATTTAATGAGACCCTTCAACATTCTTTCAACCTCGCTTATCTCTCCTTCAAACCCCTTCATCTCCTCATTATCTATGTAACCCAAATCCCCCGCTAGGAGAACCT
>JBIOHI010000237.1:0-2926 GCA_044448845.1 Bacteroidia bacterium | reverse complement strand
GGCAGATCCACAATGTACCATTTTTCGTTGATGAAAAAATGATTAATGGTAATTGTTTTCCCCGGGCTTGAAGAAGTTTTTGCCAGTTCTTTGTGATTGCAAAGCATGTTGATGAGCGAAGATTTTCCCACGTTCGACCTGCCAATGAAAGCATACTCCGGCTTATCCGGTTTCGGGCATTCTTCCAGTTTGCCTGAACTTTTCACAAAAACACTCGACTTGATCTTCATTACTTATTATTGAATTGATAAAGGTAAAAACGATTCGCAGCCTGCTTCAAACCTATCATCCCGTAAATAGAATTATAATATAAACTATCACCGGAAGAATTTTTGAAAGAGTTGATTTTGTGAAACATTTTATTGCCGAACCTCAAAGAATCAAACCATGAAAGCGAATCATTCACCCCGATTTTTGAAACGGGAAGAATGAAAAAAGAGTTGCCGGCAGTTATCATCACCGTATCTTCATATTTATAGATCCTTGCAGAAAAGGCTAATTTGTTCAATGTGTCGGCATAATTCACCTGGTAGATCGGGTAACCAAAGCTGTCGGCCGGGCATTGCGGATTGTTAGGAACGGCAAACATTCTGTACGAAATAATCTCAGGTGCGCTCAAGCACCAGATCGAATCCCCGGAAGCATTGATATACCTAAGCGTGTCGCCCGATCCAATGAAAGGAAATTTCCCCATTTCATCTGAAGTAAAACTCGCTTGCGAAAACAGCGGATTGCGGCAGGGTGCGTCCGAATCAGGCTTACACTGGAAATAACAAAGGAATACGACTGAAATTATAAATGTACAGTTTCTCATGCAATTACTGTGTGCAAAGTAAAAAGAAAATAATGAATCGGCTGCTTATTCGTTTAATTTTGCGCAATTGGAAAAAAGTATCACCGAAGTCAAGCCGGATCAGGATTCGGTTTCATCAAAAAAAGAGCAGGTTGAAAAAATGTTCGACAGCATCGCTGTGAGATATGATTTTCTCAACCGTTTCCTTTCGCTCGGGATCGACCGGGGTTGGCGCAAAAAGGCGATCCATTCGCTGAAAGAAATTCATCCCAAGCAAATACTTGATGTGGCAACCGGAACCGGGGACCTTGCCATTGCAACATTGAAGCTGAATCCCGAAAAAGTTACCGGGGTGGATATTTCGGAAGCAATGTTGCTGATAGGAAGAGAAAAAATTAAAAAATTGGACCTTCAACATAAAATTGAATTAATGAAAGACGATTCGGAGAACCTGCATTTCGGTGAGAACACGTTTGATGCGGTGACCGTGGCTTTCGGTGTGCGTAATTTTGAAAACCTGCAACGCGGATTGAACGAAATGTTCCGGGTACTGAGGCCGGGCGGAAAAGCAGCCATTCTCGAATTTTCAAAACCTCGTTCGTTCCCGTTCAAACAAATTTATCATTTCTATTTCACCCTATTGCTTCCGCTTTTCGGAAGAATGATCAGTAAAAGTAAAAATGCTTACAGTTATTTGCCCGAGTCGGTCAAACATTTTCCTGACGGGCAAAATTTTGCGGACTATCTTTCCAATTCAGGTTTCCGTGATATAAAAATTCAACCTTTAACCTTCGGCATTTGCACGCTATACACCGCTATAAAATAATCCTCATACTGTTGCTGTGCCGCCCGGTGATTGGTTTTTCACAACCCAATCTCGAACAGTACGACACCAGGCTTTTTCATTTTGGTTTTACGCTTGCGCTCAACAACGGGCTCGTTCGCATCGATACAAAATCCACTTCCTTTCAGCCGCCAGACAGCATGCTGGGGGTTCACCAGAATTCTTTCCCGGGAATAGGGCTTGGAGCTATTTCCAATTTGCACCTTGGTGATAACTGGGATCTGCGTTTGATGTTCCCGGTAATTTCTTTTGTGGAGCGAGACCTGAATTATAATTTTGTAGGAACAACAAAAAATGTCAAGATCGAATCTTCCTATTGCGATGCTTCGCTTTTGATCAAATACAAATCAGCACGAAGAAAAAATACGCGCGCTTATGTGATCACGGGTTTGCGCGCGAGTTACGATCTTTCTTCCACCGTTCACCAGGACCGCAGCAGGCAGACTCCCGTGGTTTCGATCGTACCATTAACTTTTGGTTACGAAGGTGGTTTCGGGCTGGATATTTATTTTGAGTATTTTAAATTCTCCCCGGAAATAAAGATCTGTAACACGCTTGGAAGTTATTACAACGGCAATTTCGAATGGGGAAATGCCATGTATCGCGATGGGTTTATTTATACCAATTGTATTCAAAATCTTTCACCAAAATTGTTTCAGTTCTCCCTTCACTTTGAGTAATTCGCCTGATGAAATTTTCCATTGCAAAAAAAAATATTGAAACAAAAGCACGTGCCGCAGTGATACAAACAGCAAGAGGTGAAATTGAAACTCCCATCTTCATGCCGGTAGGAACACAAGGAACCGTGAAAGGTGTCACGCAAAAAGATCTCGAAGAAGAAATCAAGGCGCAGATCATACTTGCCAATACGTATCACATTTATTTACGCCCAGGATTAGATGTCATTTCAAATGCCGGTGGAATTCACAATTTCATCAACTGGAAAAAACCCATGCTCACCGACAGTGGCGGCTACCAGGTTTTTTCGATGACCGACATGCGGAAAATCTCGGAAGACGGTGTTTGGTTCCAATCGCACATTGACGGTTCGAAACATTTTTTCTCGCCCGAAAACGCGATCGATATTCAACGGAAGATCGGTGCCGATTTTATCATGGCGTTTGATGAATGCACTCCGTTCCCATGCGAATACGATGTTGCAAAAAAGTCAATGGAAATGACAAACCGGTGGCTCACCCGTTGTATCAAACAATTTGATGAAACAGAGGAACTGTATGGATTTGAACAGAATTTATTTCCAATAGTCCAGGGAAGTATTTATAAAGATC
>JBIOHI010000236.1:0-2948 GCA_044448845.1 Bacteroidia bacterium | reverse complement strand
TATAAGGATAGTGGAATTGCAAAATTTGAAATAGAGACTTTCGGTTTTTTTAGAACACACATTTTTTTTTTATATTACTGAATATTGATAACAAAGTTCAAGTTATTAAGTCGACCTTCCATATTATGGTCATCGGCACAGGGAAACTTAAAATAAAAAAATCAGAAAAACCGTCACCATACTTTTTCTGAATAAAATAATAAATTCAATTATGGTAAAAAAAATTGTCAAATAAAAACTGAATAACCAATTATTTTTACCAACTTCAATTAAAGATAAGGAGCGGCATTACTGTATAAAGTGAGTTTCCTGAAATGCTTCATAAAAAAAGATAAATAAAAACAACCATCAAGCGTTCATTAGTTTAATATAAAGTTCACGAGATCTATCAGATAATTCATAACTATTCATATCTCTTTTATCTTTTGACCTTCTGAATCAAACTGTAACACAAATTGTTTATTGCACTACCACTTTCACGTTATATATTCCCTTATCGGTTACTACTTTTAGCAAATACATTCCACTCGAAAGAAAATTATCGATCTCAAAAAGATTTTCCGAAGTGGAATATTCATTGAGAAATTTTCCGTGCATATCGTAAAGTTCGATCTGCTTTTGTCCCGGGAGAGAAATAAAATCGAGGATGAAATTTCCGTTGTTGGGATTTGGAATAACGAGTATCTGCGAGTTACCAAACAGTGTTACATTCAGCGGATCGGAAACAGCGCTGCAACCATTCACACTATCCACTTCCACTTTGTACATCCCGTTTTGGTGAATGAAAATGGTTTGCAGGTTTGAGTTTGAAATGGCATAATTATTCAAAAACCATTGGTAAATATTTGCGGAAAATGTAGATTGTATTTGAGTATTTGTTAAAGAAAGAATTTGCGGTTTAACCGGGTTCGGTTTTACAAGAACGGAATGCATGGCACTGTCTGAACAATTATTAGCATCCACAATTTTTAATTGAACTTTAAAATTTCCGGGAGCATTATACGATTTACTGAAATTCGAAACCGAATTTATGGTAGCATCACCGAGATCCCAATACCTGCTGTAGGTTCCACCGGGGACAATGGATTTGTCGTTAAACAAAAAAACATTTCCTGATAAACACTGTACCGAATCATCAACTGAAAAAGCCGCAGTGATCTTCGGGTAAACCGAAATGGTTTTTAAAATAGAATCCGTGCAACCGTTGTTTGTGGTAGTTTTTAGTTTCACGATGAACAAACCGTTTACCGAATACCATTTACTGATTACCGCATTGATAGAATTTGTTCCGTCACCAAAATCCCACAAGCGCGAAAAAGCTCCTGAAGAAATAGTGGAAGTATCCATGAACAAAAACTTATTTACCGATAAGCACTGGTTCAAATTATTCACCGAAAACCCGATTTTAGTTTGCGGATAAACAGTAAACACCTTTGTGACCGAATCGCTGCAATTGTTGTTGGATGTCACCAATAATTTCACATTGTAAGTCCCTTCTTTCAAAAAACTTTTATTCACGCCGGCAATCGGTGAAATTGTAGAATCACCAAAATTCCAAACCCTTGTCATCGATCCTGAAGAAAGGATGGAGGTGTCACTCAACAGAAAATTATTTCCTCTCAAACATTGAGCGAAAATGTTTTGTGAGAAGCCTGCAACCGGTTGCGGATAAATCGTAAATACTTTTATTGCCGAATCGGTGCAATTGTGATCGGAAGTTTCGAAAAGTTTAACGATATAAGTTCCGGAAGTTGTGAAAGTTTTATTCAAATTGTTGTTGACCGAAATTGTTCCATCACCAAAATCCCACAATCTTGAAATGGTTCCCGAAGAAATATTCGAAGTGTCACTTAAAATAAAACGATTGACCGAAAAACATTCATTAAAATTATTTTGTGTGTAACCGGCATTCGGTTTCGGATAAGGAAGAACGGTGATGGTTTGCTGAGTCGAGTCAACACAACCATTATTTGTTGTGGTATTTAATTTCACCAAAAATGAACCTGCAGGGTAAGTTTTGCTGGATACTGAGCTTGTCGATGTATCGCCATCACCAAATCGCCACAGCTTTGTGAATGAACCGCCCGAAACACTCGATGTATCGGTGAACAGAAAAATATTTTGCAGACATTGTACATTATGATTCACCGTGAAGCCAATATTTGTTTGCGGATAAACTGTAAAAGTTTTTATTGAAGAATCTTTGCAGTTATGATCGGAAGTGACAAGTAATTTTATTTGATAAATTCCGGCAATTGAAAATTTTTTACTGTGAACTGAACTTGTCGAAGTATCACCGTCTCTGAAATTCCACAATCGAGAAATTGTTCCAGATGATATAGTGGAAGTATCATTCAACAAAAAATTATTTCCTGATAAACATTGAGCCAAATTATTTTGAGTGAAACCGGCAATTGGAACAACATAAGGAGCGGTAACAGAAATGTTTTGTTGAGTGGAATCTATGCAACTGTTATTGGTGGTTGTAGTTAATTTTATAGAATAAGAACCTGCTATGTTGTAAGATTTATTTACCATTGAATCCGTTGAAGTTGTTCCATCACCAAGACTCCAAAAGTCAGTGTGTGTGCCCCCCGTGACAGTTGATGTATCCGTGAATAAATAATTATTTTTTAAGCATTGATTGGAATTCGAGAAAGTAAAACCAATATTGGTTTGCGGATAAACCGTTAAAGATTTTGCAAGAGAATCTTTACAACCTTGATTTGACGTTTCAACCAATTTGACGGAATAATTTCCGGAATTCAAAAAACTTTTATTTATTACTGAATTTGTTGAAGTATCACCGGTACTAAAACTCCACAATCTTTTTGTGATTGACCCTGAGGAAATTGTTGAACTATCATTGAAACTAAAATTATTTCCTCTAAGGCATTCTGATAAATTATTTTGGGAGAAACTCACAGCAGGATTCGGATTAACTGTTA
>JBIOHI010000235.1:0-2965 GCA_044448845.1 Bacteroidia bacterium | reverse complement strand
ATTCAAGCTGGTGTTGGATCTCATCATTGATGGAAAGCTCCATGGTGGTTTCATTTTCCGGGTCTGTGTGGCTTCCCCCGCTGATGATGATCTTGGTATCAAGGTTGCGGAAATAATAATTCCCTTCATCGAAACTAAATACTCCTTTGAACTTGAGGTCGTCTACCGGGGCGGTGCATAAAACCTGGTAACGGCAAGGAGTGATATGCAATTGCGGGTAGATTTTCACCGTGAATGCATTGGTGCATAACGCAATTTTTTGTGCTGCAAATTTGATGTGCTCATCGGGATAAGAATGTACATTCACCACCACCCGGTCGGCAAGTTCTTCGATGTCGGAAACTTCGGCACCGGTCATTATTTTCACCTGCAGAATTCCGGCATAGTTCCAGAGCGACTGAATAAGTTTACCGGTGTTGATCTGTCCTTCGAGCGGGTTGATAATCACTGAATCGATCATTTCCTTGTTGAATCCGAACGTGTCGATGAGTTGCGGGAAAGAATGAAAAACATTTTCGCTGAATATTTTTTTCAGGATCGAATTGAGGTATTCGAGTTTTTCGATAAAGACGGGTTTGCGGTTCAGCACCAGTTCAAATCCCCCGGTTTTGAAATAATCAATGTTGTCATCGCCGAGCCGCTTGCGCAGGATCGCCATGCCCTTGATCCGATCCTCGATCAGTTCAATGAATTTTTCTTCGCCAAAAATTTCAAGTTCTTTCAGGCATTCCGAAAAGGAACCCATGCGGGCGATACCCATGTTCTTCGTGCTCGATCCGTTGGGAAGCAGGCCTCGTTCGAGTAATAACACACTGGCGCGGGGATTTTTTTCCTTGAGAGTGCATGCAAGCGAAAGACCGGTAATTCCGGCACCAACAATGATGTAATCGTAGTGAATGAAATTTTTCTTTTCCCAGAAACTTAGCATGATTCGAAGATCAAAAATAGTAAATTATTAACTTCTTGTGTTATCAAAATTTCTTTTTCGTTCTTTTCATCAAGGAAAAGGACAGGGAAAAAACCTTGAAAAAAGTTTGTTTTAATAGCATAACAAGTTAAATCATTTCAAACATTCAGCATGTTTTTAAATCGCACCCGGTGTGGACTCACATCACCCAACCGTTGTTTTTTATTTTCTTCGTACTCGCTGTAATTTCCTTCGAAATAATAAACCTGCGAATCACCTTCGAATGCAAGAATGTGTGTGGCGATCCGGTCAATGAACCACCGGTCGTGGGAGATCACAACCACACAACCCGCAAAATTCTCGATCGCTTCTTCCAATGCACGAAGAGTATTTATATCAATATCATTTGTCGGTTCATCGAGCAGCAAAACGTTTCCTCCTTGTTTCAATGCCATGGCAAGATGCACACGGTTTCTTTCTCCGCCCGAAAGCACACCAACTTTTTTTGATTGATCGGTTCCGCTTAAGTTGAATTTTGAAATGTAGGCACGCGAATTAAATTGTTTGTCGCCAACGATCATTGTTTCTGTTCCCCCGCTGATCACTTCAAAAACACTTTTATCCGGAAGCAGGTCTTCGTGGCTCTGATCCACGTAACCGATCTTCACCGATTCGCCTACTTTGAATTCGCCTTTATCCGGTTTCTCCATTCCCATGATCATGCGGAATAAAGTTGTTTTTCCAACTCCGTTAGGTCCTATAATTCCAACGATACCTCCTTTGGGCAAACTGAAATTCAAATTTTCGTACAGCAATTTATCGCCATAACTTTTGCTCACATTTTTTGCTTCGATCACAAGGTCACCAAGCCGGGGTCCGGGTGGAATAAATAATTCGAGTGTTTGTTCTTTTTCTTTTTGTTCGGCATTGAGCATTTTATCGTACGCCTGCAAACGCGCTTTCTGCTTGGCGTGCCTGCCTTTTGCTCCCATGCGCACCCAGTCGAGTTCGCGCGCTAAGGTTTTTGCACGTTTGCTTTCCTGTTTTTCTTCCTGTAGCAAACGCGCGGTTTTTTGCTCGAGCCAGCTCGTATAATTTCCTTTCCACGGAATTCCTTCTCCCCGATCTAATTCCAATATCCAACCTGCAACGTTATCAAGAAAATACCTATCGTGAGTAACTGCAATTACAGTTCCGGGAAAATTTTTCAAATACAATTCAAGCCATTCCACGCTTTCCGCATCAAGGTGATTCGTGGGCTCATCGAGCAATAAAATATCAGGATTGCTCAATAACAAACGACACAATGCAACGCGCCTTCTTTCACCGCCTGATAAAATATTGATAGGAGTGTCACCATCGGGACAACGCAACGCATCCATCGCTTTGTCTAATTTGTTATCGAGTTCCCATGCATCGTTCTGTTCGAGTTTTTCCATGAGTGATGCCTGCTTTTCGAGCATTTTATTCATGGCATCATCGCTCATGGTTTCTCCGAGTTTGTTGTTGATCTCATCAAATTCATGCAACATATCAACGATGGGTTGAACACCTTCGCGTACCACTTCGATCACCGTTTTATCTTCATGGAGGTGCGGTTCCTGTTCGAGGAAACCAATTTTATAATCCTTATCAAAAACAACCTCACCAAGGTAATTCTTGTCGACACCTGCAATGATGCGCAGCAGGCTGGTCTTGCCCGAACCATTCAATCCGAGGACCCCGATCTTCGCTCCATAGTAAAAGGAAAGGTAAATATCCTTCAGCACCTGCTTGTTTGGCGGGAATATCTTTCCCACACCTGCCATCGAAAAAATAATCTTATTGTCTGCCATTCTTTAAATTTAGGGCTGCGAAGGTAAACGAATTGTTCCAAAAAACATTCTTCGCTTTATCAATGTATAAAATTTAATCATGCTAATGATTTAGGGGTCATTCAGTCGTCACTCCGTTGTCATTCAGTCGTGGGTAAATTTGGGCATCGAGTATCCAGCATTGAGCATCACCCAAGAATTATTAAGAAAATTTTAAGTATTCAGATTGGTGTTATCAATATAT
>JBIOHI010000234.1:0-2968 GCA_044448845.1 Bacteroidia bacterium | reverse complement strand
TTCATATTCTTTTGCCAACTCTTCCACCACCGGGCCAACCATGCGGCACGGTCCGCACCACTCCGCCCAAAAATCCACCAATACCGGTTTATCTGATTTCAAAACCATTTCATCAAAATTCTGATCTGTTAATTCTATTGCCATTTTATTATTTATTAAAGAGGTTATTCTTGCCGCAATTTAAACTCCAATTGTTCAATCCGAGCAATTTGTCAGTTTTATTTTTATACCACCCCGTGAATAAGATTTTTTTCAGCTTTATCCTCCTACCCTTTGTGGAAGTTTCGGGGTATTTTAGTTGAGCTTATAATCAATATTCATCTCTTCCAGTTTTTTTATCAGTTCGTTTTCAAATGCAATTTTCACTTTCGTGGAAACCGAACCTACTCCCATTTTCTGCTCATCATCGCGGATGTTTATTTTTAACAAAGCATTTCCTTTAAAGTTTTCCAAAAGTGATTTAAAATCTTTTAAAAATCCATTTTGAATGTCGGCAGAATGCACCGTAAGAGTTACCTTGTTCAAAAACTTCTCGCGTACTTCGGCCAGCAGCACCACCTGGTTCACCCTGAGTTCAAACTGATCGGGTGAATTGAACCTGGGCTTCATCGAACCTTTGATGTAAAGCATCTGCCCCACCGTAAGCAGGTGTTTGAATTTCAGGTAATCCTCGCTCCACAGGGTCATTTTTAAATTGGAGGAATAATCTTCAATGGTCACCGTGGCGTACACTTTATTGTTCTTCCCGGTTTTCTCAAAAACATCGGTGACGATCCCGGCTATATTCAGTTCGCGGTTTTTAAATTCGTTGACGCTCGATATCGGTGCGACATTAAAATTATTGAATTCGATCTGGTAATCATCCAGCGGGTGACCAGAAATATACATACCTGTAACCTCTTTTTCCTGCCTGAGTTTATCCATCAATCCCCAGGGCTCACATTCGGGAATGGACGGCTCGGAGATCTTCATGGAAGAAGCTCCGCCAAACAATGACTGCTGGTTTGCAAGTTCATTATTCTGCAAGGTATTTCCGAAACGTATGGCTTTTTCAATGATGGTTACATCGTCATTTCCTTTCTGAAAATACTGAGCGCGGTGTGTGTTGGCGAAACAATCAAAAGCACCGGCTAATGCCATTCCTTCCAAAGTTTTCTTATTCACGGCACGAAGATTCACACGCTGAACAAGGTCAAATATGTTTTTGAAATGCCCGCCGGCTTCACGTTCGGTGATGATAGCTTCCACCGCCCCGCTACCCACACCCTTCACCGCCCCTAATCCGAAACGAATCTCACCCTTTTTATTCACCGCAAAATTCAACTGCGATTCATTCACATCCGGCCCGAGAACACGAATTCCCATCCGTTTGCATTCGTTCATAAAGAACGTGACCTTATCGATGTCATCCTTATTGTGTGTTAAAACGGATGCCATGTACTCTGCCGGGTAATGTGATTTTAAATAGCCTGTTTGAAAGGCAACCAATGCGTAACAGGTCGAATGAGATTTATTGAAAGCATAAGAAGCAAATGCTTCCCAATCGATCCAGATCTTTTCCAGTTTTTTCGGATCGTGGCCGTGAGCGAAGGCACCTTCCATAAATTTCGGTTTGGTCACTGCAAGTTTTTTGTGATCCTTCTTTCCCATTGCTTTACGTAGGTCATCTGCATCGGCTAATGAAAACCCTGCAAGTTTTTGGGAGATGAGCATCACCTGCTCCTGGTAAACTGTGATTCCATAAGTATCTTTCAGGTATTCGCCCATTTCGGGGAGATCGTATTCAACGGTTTCTTTTCCGTGTTTCCGGTTGATATAATTCGGGATGTATGCCATCGGACCCGGGCGATACAAGGCATTCATGGCGATCAGGTCTTCAAAACGATCCGGCTTTAATTCTTTCAGGTATTTTTGCATGCCCGCACTTTCAAACTGGAAAGTTCCATTGGTTTCTCCTTTGGCGAACAGTTCAAGAGTGGGTTTATCATCGAGGGGAATGTTGTCGAGATCAATTTCGATCCCTGTGTTTTGTTTAATTAATTTGAGTGCATCACGGATGATCGAAAGATTTTTCAAACCCAGGAAATCCATTTTTATTACACCAGCATTCTCAATTACCTTTCCGTCAAACTGGGTAAGAAGCAGATCCGAATCTTTAGAGACCGCTACCGGAATCAATTCGGTGAGATCTTGCGGAGCGATAATGATGCCGGCAGCATGCACACCGGTACCCCGGACCGAACCTTCAAGAATGAGCGCCTCTTTCAATACTTTGGCACGAAGGTCGTCTCCTTTATGAATCTCCCGGAGTTTCTTTACATTCTCCATTTCATCGGCCTGCAATCCTTCCGATTCTTTCAAACTTTTTTCTCCGTCCAGCGGTGCGTTGATCACGCGGTTGAGTTCAATACCCGGCCTGTCGGGAACCAGTTTCGCGAGAATATTCGAATCGACAAGGGGAAGATCGAGAACACGTGCCACATCCTTGATGCTCATTTTTGCAGCCATCGAACCGTAGGTAACAATTTGAGCCACCTGGTTCTTTCCGTATTTTTGCACCACATAATCGATCACTTTCTGCCGTCCTTCATCGTCAAAATCCGTATCGATATCAGGTAAAGATTTTCGACCCGGATTTAAAAACCGTTCAAAAAGCAATTGGTATTTTATCGGATCGATGTTGGTGATGCCAATACAATAAGCCACCACAGAACCGGCAGCCGAACCGCGTCCCGGGCCAATAAATACGCCAATCTCGCGGCCGGCTTTGATGAAATCGGCAACGATGAGAAAATATCCGGCATATCCCATCACGGTGATGGTATGCAGTTCAA
Organism: Bacteroidia bacterium; assembly: GCA_044448845.1. Taxonomy (GTDB): domain Bacteria; phylum Bacteroidota; class Bacteroidia; order UKL13-3; family UKL13-3; genus CAIUEQ01. The sequence continues at coordinate 134 of JBIOHI010000234.1, read as the reverse complement.
AGTTGATCCGTTCTTCCAGTTCCGGATTCAATTCTTTGTAGCGTTCCCTGGCCCCGGCAAAAGTGAGATGCCGCAAATAATCATCCTGTGAAGCAAATTCGGGAGGAACCGGAAAATTGGGAAGCATGATATTG
>JBIOHI010000233.1:0-3006 GCA_044448845.1 Bacteroidia bacterium | reverse complement strand
GTGAGGAATTTTTTTATAATCACGGAGATGATCGGGAGTATTTAGGCCTCTACTGATTGACTAAGACCCCAGCATTTTTCAGTTGCATGAATGTAACATTCTGATTTGTGACAAAATAAAAAAAATGTGTACATTCAAGTGAGTTGAAAAATTTACTACCAAGGAGTTTTATGAAAACAGAGAAACAATTTCTTTTCGTGGCGAATTGGAAAATGTATTTCGCATTCGATAATGATATTCAATTTCATATTAAAACAATTTTGTCATACAAAGTTAAAAATTCCTTACTAATTCTTTCCTGTTTTTTGCAACCGTTAGCCGTTTAAAGTTTCCATATTTTTTCATTTCGCATGATTTATGGAACAAGTGAATTGGTGAATGAAAAAATTACTCATTCTGTAATTCACTCATTCTGTAATTTATTTTAGTCTAGTTTCAGCACTGCCATGAAAGCCGATTGCGGAATCTCTACGCTTCCCACCTGCCGCATTCGCTTCTTTCCTTCTTTTTGTTTTTCGAGCAATTTACGTTTCCGCGAAATATCACCTCCATAACATTTTGCCGTCACATCTTTCCGCAATGCTTTAATGGTTTCCCGCGCGATCACCTTTGAACCAATACTTGCCTGCACCGGGATCTCGAACTGGTGACGCGGGATCAACTCTTTCAGTTTCTCACAGATCTTCTTTCCCCAATCGTACGCCCTGTCACGGTGAATAATAGCCGACAAAGCATCTACAATATCTTTGTTCAACAAAATATCGAGCTTCACCAAATGCGATCTCACATAACCGATCGGGTGGTAATCGAACGAAGCATAACCGCGTGAAATGGTTTTCAGTTTATCAAAAAAATCAAAGACCACTTCGGCAAGCGGCATGTCGAATTTCATTTCTATGCGGTCGGTGGTGAGGTAGTGCTGGTGTTTCAAAATTCCACGTTTGTTCAAACACAGCGTCATGATAGCCCCGATATATTCCGTTCTCGTTATGATCTGAGCTGAGATGAAAGGTTCTTCGAGGTAATCGATCTTCGCCACATCGGGCAGGTCGCTCGGATTATTCACCACCACCATTTCTCCTTTAGTTAAATAGGCATGATATGAAACATTGGGAACCGTGGTGATCACGGTCATTCCGAACTCGCGTTCCAAACGTTCCTGGATAATTTCCATGTGCAGCATTCCAAGAAATCCGCAACGGAAACCAAATCCCAAAGCAGCCGAACTCTCCGGTTCATAGGTAAGCGATGCATCGTTCAACTGGAGTTTCCCCATCGAATCGCGGAGTTCTTCAAAGTCTTCGGTATCCACCGGAAAAATTCCGGCAAACACCATAGGTTTCACATCTTCGAAACCATGAATCGCCTCTTTGGTCGGATTTTCAACATTGGTGATCGTATCTCCCACTTTCACTTCGCGGGCATCTTTAATCCCGGTGATCACATATCCCACATCACCGGCATGAATGGTTGGTTTTGTCTCTTTGGTCAATTTTAAAACGCCTACTTCATCGGCAAAATATTCGCCTCCGGTTGCCATGAATTTGATACGGTCGCCCTTGGAAATTTTTCCGTCAATAATTCTATAATAAGCGATGATGCCCCGAAATGAATCGTACATCGAATCAAAGATCAACGCTTTCAGCGGAGCATTCGGATCTCCTTTCGGAGGAGGAATGCGGTGAACGATGGCTTTGAGAATTTCATGAACACCCTGGCCGGTTTTCCCGCTCGCACGCATGATGTCCTCGCGCTTGCACATGGTGAGATTCACAATTTCATCACTCACTTCTTCGGGCATCGAACTCGGAAGGTCAATTTTATTCAATACAGGAATAATTTCCAGCCCCTGCTCCATGGCAAGGTATAAGTTCGAGATGGTTTGTGCCTGGATTCCCTGGGCTGAGTCAACGATGAGCAATGCACCGTCACAGGCAGCAATGGAACGTGAAACTTCGTAACTGAAATCAACATGGCCGGGAGTGTCAATTAAATTTAAAATATATTTTTCACCGTCTAATTCGTACTTCATCTGGATGGCGTGGCTTTTTATGGTGATGCCGCGCTCACGCTCCAGGTCCATGTCATCAAGCAACTGCTCCTGCATGTCGCGTTTGTTGATGGTATGGGTATATTCGAGCAGGCGGTCAGCAAGCGTGCTTTTGCCGTGGTCGATGTGTGCAATGATGCAAAAATTCCGGATATTTTTCATGTAAAAGTCCGCGAAAATACGCATTGCAAAGGGATTTAGGAAACGGAATCTGAATTGGGAATTGGGGATTACGAATTGGGCCAACCTGCGTTAAAACTTCGGTTGGTAAAATTTGGGATTTGAATTCTTGCTAACGGTTTGAAAAACTTAATTTATTCTTAAAACTCAAGGCAAGGTTATGATATAAGAAAAAACGTTTTTACCTTAGCAGTGCCAAAGATTAATTCGTTATGAAAAATAAGTTTTGTTTTTTGCTTTTACTTTTATCCTTCAACTCTTTTGCCCAGCAACCAAAAGACATTTATCTCGGTGTAAATTTTTCTGTTGATCGTTCACCCTCCGGGTTCTCTTCGAAACCTGCGTCCACCGGCATCGAGTATTTACCGCTTTCTTACACTGCTGGAATCACCGCACTCTTTCAAAGAACCAAACATTTCGGGTTTCAAACCGGAGTTAATTTTAAGGATGCACTCACCCAGGGTTCTTATTCATGGCCTGCATCCTGGGGTGATTTTGTTTATTCATATACACCTGCCGGGACAAATAATTTCAGAAATCATGTTCGATTATTGGAAGTTCCTTTAAAAGCATCTTTTAATTTCGGCAAAGGGAAACTGAAATTTATTGCCGGTGCAGGTTTGGTTGCCGGATTTATTCTGAACTGTTATTCCTTGAATGATGTGACTTATGTTAATGGAAGCACTAAACAGCAAAGTAGCTATACAGACAATTACTCAGGTGAACAAAGACGGTATTTAAATTTTATTTTTTCAGCGGGAATGTCATATCTGTTG
>JBIOHI010000232.1:0-3016 GCA_044448845.1 Bacteroidia bacterium | reverse complement strand
GCAAAAGCTGTAGCATTCGGTGAAGCATTAACGGATAATTATAAAAAATACATCAAACAGGTGCAGAAAAATGCGCAAGCGATGGCTGCTTCTTTTGTTGAACTTGGATATAAAATTATTTCAGGTGGAACTGATAATCATTTAATGTTGATTGATCTTCGGAATAAAAATATTACGGGCAAGATTGCTGAAAACGCATTAGTGAGTGCACACATCACCCTCAATAAAAACATGGTTCCGTTTGATGATAAATCTCCTTTTGTAACTTCCGGAATACGTGTGGGCGTTGCAGCAGTAACCACCCGCGGACTCAAAGAAAAACAAATGAAAAAAGTGGTTGAACTAATTGACCGCGTCATTCAAAAACCCGAAGACGAAAAAACCATCAAAGAAGTTGGAAAGAAAGTGAACAAGATGATGGAAGAGTTTCCATTGTATTAATCCGGATTTTTTTTCTGAAAGATTATTGCACAACCGGAAACAGAAATTGCTTTTATTGAACACTAATTCCACTCATTTTTTTTTGTGAAAAATTATTACATCTTTGTTAAAACGAATAAATAATGATGGTCACGCAAAAAATATTGTTTCTTTCAGCTTTGATATTGTTTTGTTCTTTTTCGAAAGCACAAATATCATCAGCCGGGCTTGTCGCTTATTATCCTTTTAATGGAAATGCCGGTGACAGCAGTGGTTACGGAAACAATGGAACCATGTATTCAGGTGTAACCTCCACAACCAATCGTTTCGGGCTATCGAATAATGCCCTGCATTTTGACGGTACAGCTAATGCTTACATCAATATTCCGGCAAGCACAAGTCTGAACACGAATACGATGAATAACGTTTGCGTGTCGGCATGGTTTCGAATTACAAGCGGAACAACAGTTAATAATCAACGTTCCATTATACAATTTCAGGACGCAAGTAATATCAATTACATCGTTGATTATAATGCAACAACTGCCAAGCTCGAGTATTATAACTGGAACGGACCTTCATCAGTTGCAAACATTAATTTTGTAACATCAAATACATTGAACACAGGCATCTGGTATCATCTTGTACTTCGTATCGATTCTGCAAATAACACGCAACTTTATGTAAATAATGTTTTATGGGGTTCATCAACAACGACAGTTCTAAAACCGACAAACCCGATCTTCTCAATCGGCAGACATCCGATCGTAACAAATACCTGGAATTTTTATGGTGATATGGATGAGATCAGAGTTTATAGTCGATATGTATCGAACACAGAAATTGGTCAACTCTATTACCAAAGTATTTATCCGGGTTTGGTTGCTTATTATCCATTTGATGGAAACGCAAATGACAGCAGTGGTTTTGGAAACAATGGAACGGTCGCTTCGGGTACAACTTTAACCACTGATAGATTTGGGCAATCCAACAAGGCATATAATTTTAATGGAACTTCAAATGCTTACATTTCTCTTCCCCAGGTAACACAAACTAATTCGGGTATAATGAATAATGAACTTTTCGCTTGTTGGATCAGGCCCACAGGAACCGTTTCAGGTGTACAAGCGCGAAGAGTATTAAATGCAGCTGCATCTAGTGGTACAGGTTATGAAATAATATTTGATTACTCAGCTAATAAAGTTCAAGTTCTGAATTGGAATGGCCCTGCTTCCACTACGAACTTCCTTCTCATTTCAAAAACCACACTTACTTCAGGTAATTGGTATCATTTGGCAGTTCGAATGGATTCTGCGAACAATACAAATTTATTTATAAATGGAATTCTCGACACATTCACTATAACCGCGGTTTTAAAGCCACTCAATACAACTATATCAATCGGAAATAACCCGGCTAATGGATGGAATTTTCAAGGAGACATTGATGATTTCAGGGTTTATAATAGATATGTTTCAAACACCGAAATTGCTCAACAATATTCTTCTTTCACAAATATTTATTATTCCAAATCTTCCGGTTCACTGGATTCACTTTCAACATGGGGAACAAATGCCGATGGAACAGGAATAGCTCCTCCAAACTTTTCTCAAAACAATACCGGTTATATTGTAAAAAATAATTCATCACCAACGATGAGTTCAAACTGGATTATTACCGGAACAAATACAGCCGTTATTTTTGGTGATGGATCAAATACATTGAACTCCTCAATCCCTTCGGGAAAAACTTTTGGTGCCGACAGCATCTATGTAAGAAACAATGTTACCTTCACGGTTCTCGGAACATTGATAACAAATAAACCCGGATTTGAAACCGGTTCCACGGTTCAATATACTTCTAGTGCAGCCCAAAATATTTTACCTTCATCATTTTATAATTTGGTTGTTTCTGGAGGAACAAAATCTGTTATTGCAAATACAACTGTTCGCAACACTTTAGCCATGATCGCAAATATTAATTGTGGCAGCAACACATTAACCTTGGGATCAAGCACTTCACAAATCGGTTCACTTACCTACGGTTCGGGAATCATCACCGGAAATTTTGCCCGATGGTTTGCGACAACAACTAATTCAGGTGCTGCTTCCGGATTATTTCCAATTGGTACTTCTTCAATCTATCGACCAATACAAATTGAATATTCATCTGCACCAACAACCAGTGGAATTTTAACTGCAATGTTTAATTCAACAAACCCGGGTAGTTCAGGATTGAATCCTGCCTTAAATGATTTTTCAATTTCGCCAATAGTTAGTGTAAACAAAGCTGCACCAAATGGTTATTGGACATTAACTGCATCCAACGGACTTGCCGGAGGAACTTACACATCAACGGTTACAGCAACCGGTTTTTATGGTATCAGCAATGATTCGGCTTTGCGATTATTGCGAAGAAGTAATGCTTCATCTGCATGGTCATTAACAGGGGCTGCGGTAATTCCAACGGGTCCAAATTCAGCACCGATTGTGAAAAGAACAGGCATCACCTCCATTGGTGGCGATTTTGGAATTGGTTCAGATTCTACGATAAATCCTTTGCCTGTTTTATTGTTGAATTTTACAGCAAATAAAAT
>JBIOHI010000231.1:0-3030 GCA_044448845.1 Bacteroidia bacterium | reverse complement strand
CACTTGATGGCTGAGGCTTTGGAAGAATTATACCCGGGAATAAAATTTGGAATTGGTCCTGCCATAGAGAACGGATTTTATTACGATGTGGATTTTGGCGGAAAAGAATTTTCTTCGGAAGATTTCAAAAAGATCGAAGAAAAGATGATGGAATTCGTGAGAGCGGATTATAAATACGTTCGGAAAGAAGTTTCCAAGACCGATGCTCTAAAATATTTTACCGAAAAAGGTGATGAATACAAACTGGAACTGATAGATGGCCTCGCGGATGGCACCATCACTTTTTACGAAGTTGGAAATTTTACTGACCTCTGCCGCGGCCCGCATATTCCATCCACCGGGTTTATCAAAGCATTAAAGTTGATGAGTGTTGCCGGTGCTTACTGGCGCGGTGATGAAAAGAATAAGCAACTCACAAGAATTTACGGTATCACTTTTCCAAAACAAAAAGAACTCACCGAATATCTAACACTGCTTGAGGAAGCGAAAAAACGCGATCACCGTAAACTAGGAAAAGAACTTGAGCTGTTTACTTTCTCCGAAAAAGTGGGAGGCGGTTTGCCGCTTTGGCTGCCTAAAGGAACCATGATACGCGAAAGGCTTGAGAGGTTTTTACGAAATGCACAGGTGAAAGCGGGATATGTACAAGTGATAACGCCTCACATCGGGAAAAAAGAACTGTACGTCACTTCCGGTCATTACGAAAAATACGGGAAGGATTCTTTTCAACCGATAAAAACTCCGGATAACGATGAAGAATATTTATTGAAACCAATGAATTGTCCGCATCACTGCGAGATCTATAAATCAAAACCGCGTTCCTATAAAGATTTGCCTTTACGAATTGCAGAATTTGGAACCGTTTACCGCTACGAACAAAGCGGTGAACTGAATGGTTTGACAAGGGTTCGGGGATTTACGCAGGATGACGCACATTTGTTTGTTATGCCCGAACAATTAGCCGAAGAATTTGAAAAAGTGATTGACCTGGTGATGTACACATTCAATTCGCTCGGGTTTGAAAAATTTACTGCTCAGATATCCTTGCGCGATCCTGGGAACAAATCTAAATACATTGGCAGCGATGACGTGTGGGAAAAAGCCGAGTCAGCTATTATCAATGCTGCAAAAAATAAGGGATTGCAAACGGTAACGGTCGTTGGTGAAGCTGCATTCTACGGTCCCAAACTCGATTTTATGGTGAAAGATGCTCTTGGCAGGCCGTGGCAATTGGGAACCATCCAGGTGGATTATAATTTACCGGAACGTTTCGAACTGGAATACACCGGTACAGATAACCAAAAGCACCGGCCGGTAATGATCCACCGGGCACCGTTTGGCTCCATGGAACGATTCATGGGTGTATTGATCGAACATTGTGCAGGCAATTTCCCGCTTTGGCTCTCACCCGAACAGGTGGCGATACTGCCAATCAGCGATAAATACCTCGAATACAGTAAAAAAGTTTTTGATTTGCTTAACTTTTCCGATATTCGCGGGCTGTTTGACGACCGAAGTGAAAAGATAGGCAGGAAGATACGGGATGCGGAAACGAAAAAAATACCTTTCATGCTGATCATCGGGGAGAAGGAAGAGGAAGAAGAGACAGTGTCGGTGAGGAAGCATGGTGAAGGAGATGTCGGCAAATTCAGTTTGAATGATTTTATTACTTATTTTAAAGAACAATTAACAATTAAACTATAAAAAAATAATACTTGGCAGCACCCATTAATCCAACCAACACGGCCAAACCAAACTGGCAACCGAGACCTTACAATTCGAATTACAGAGGAAGAAGAATTGTAGAAGCCGAACACAAAATCAATCATCTCATCCGTGCCCGTGAGGTCAGATTGGTAGGTGACAATGTGGAACAAGGTGTTTTTTCAATTGAAGAAGCGTTACGAAAATCAGAGGAACTCGAGCTTGACCTGGTGGAGATATCACCAAACTCGGATCCTCCGGTTTGCAAAATTGTTGATTATAAAAAATTTCTGTACGAACAGAAAAAAAAGAAGAAAGAACAAAAAGCGAATGCTTCGAAGCAGGAAATAAAAGAAATAAGATTCGGGCCAAACACGGATGTTCACGATTTTGAATTCAAGGTGAAGCATGCCGAGAATTTTTTGAATGAAGGAAATAAGGTCCGCGCATTTGTATTCTTCAAAGGGAGGTCGATCGTTTACAAAGAAAGAGGAGAGTTGTTGTTGCTTCAGTTCGCACAAAAACTACAGGAGGTAGGAAAGGTGGAACAATTGCCAAAGCTCGAAGGAAAGAAAATGTTTTTGTTGATGAGTCCAAAGCCAAAATCAGGAAAATAATAAAAAAAGTATATGCCAAAAGTAAAAACAAACCGTGCAGCAGCCAAAAGATTTAAAGTAAGTGCAAGCGGCAAGATCAAAAGGGGACAGGCTTATAAGAGCCATATCCTCACCAAGAAGACCACGAAGCAAAAACGGAATCTCACCAAACGAGTATTGGTGAGCACTGCGGATATGAGCAAAGTAAAAATCCTTTTGGGATTGGGAAAATAGTTTGATTGTTCAACAGTTCATTTGTTAATGACAACCCTAATTAACAAATAAACCTATTAACCAATCAACAAAAAATGGTTTCAGTTTAAATAAAGTTTAACCCGAACAAAAGCTTTAAAATCCTCATCAGAAACCGGGGTGCTTAGGTTCAAAAAACAAAAAAAAGAAAAATGCCACGTTCAGTCAATTCAGTCGCCTCGCGCAGGCGCAGAAAAAAACTCCTCAAGTTAGCCAAAGGTTACTGGGGAAGCCGTAAAAATGTATTAACCGTTGCCAAGCATACCATCGACCGCGCATTGGCTTATGCTTATCGCGACCGCAAGACCAAAAAACGAAATTTCCGCAGTTTATGGATCATGCGCATCAATGCCGGTGTGCGCGAATACGGAATGTCGTATTCGCAATTTATCGGAATGGCGAGCAAGAAAAATCTCGGGTTGAACCGTAAAGTTCTTGCCGACCTGGCGATGAATCACCCGGAGACTTTCAAGAAAGT
>JBIOHI010000230.1:0-3037 GCA_044448845.1 Bacteroidia bacterium | reverse complement strand
GTTAAAGAAAAAAAATGCCGGGATAAAAGAATGCTAAATCTGAAAGGAAAGACAGGCAGATTGGGAATTAATATTCCAAAGGCTCCATACTGGTATGGCGCATTCGTAATATCTTAATTTCTGTTTTCATAATCTTGAATTTTAAAGTGAAAAGTTTCGACTGATTTGTGAAATCAAAATTCACTAAACTACAAGTAGCATAAGATTAAAATTTTCAGGAATTCCTGAAAATTCGGTAAAACCCGAAGAATTTAATTTGAGAGAATTGCTTTAGATTTGAATCTGCATTTCGAAAAGAGAAGCGTTTTTTTTTAAATGCGGAATTACTAACTTTTCATTCGTTGCCGGATTGTTTCATACAACACAATTCCTGCTGCCACTGAAACATTCAGCGAAGCCACACCTTTATCCAATGGAATTTTTGCGATTGCTTCGCACTTTCTCAGCACTTCATTTGATATTCCTTTTTCTTCGCTTCCGAGGATGAGGCAAACCGGGCCGGTGAGATCAATGAATGGAATTTCTTTATTTGCTTTTTCGGTACACGCCACGGTTTTTATTCCGTATTGGTGCAACATTTCCATCGTGGTTTTAAAATTCTTTTCGCGGCAAACCGGGATATTCAATAATGCACCTGCCGAAGTTTTTATCGCATCGGCATTCACCTGCACGCTGCCCGATTCGGGAAGGATGATCCCGTGCGCACCCGCGCAGAATGCCGAACGCGCCACTGCCCCGAAATTTCTTACATCGGTGATCCGGTCAAGTAAAATGAATAAAGGGATTTCTCCTTTTTCGGTTGTTCGCAAAATAATTTCTTCAAGCGATTGGTACGAAACCGGTGAAGCAAGAGCAACAATTCCCTGGTGATTTTGTTCGTTGTTGAATGTCGATGATTCTTTCGGAACAAATTGAAAGGGAACATTTTTCTTTTTGCAAACGCTGATGATCAGATCAATTTGGGGATTGGAAATGTTTTTTTGAATAAGGACTTTATTCAATTCAATTCCAGCATCAAGGGCTTCCTGAATGGCGCGGATACCAAAGATGGTTTGTTGTTTGTTGTTTGTTGTTTGTTGTTCGTCCATTGCCAGTAAAGAAGAAGAATAAAAATTGCCACAAAGACCCGAAGGCATCAAGAACCACAAAGATTACTTAGTGAAACTTTGAGTCTTTGTGACATAGTGGCGAATTTTTTTAATTCATTTGTTGCCTAAAAATAAATGATGAAGAATTTTTTTTATTTTCCGCCCATCACATTTTGCCTTACCATATCAAATTCTTTTGCTACCGTATCGCGCTTGTTGAATTGCGCCACCTGCGAAGCATATTCCATCATCTGGTCGTTCTCTTTCAACTCATCCTGAACCGAATTGAACTTGCCTGTTCCTTTGAATCCTGCATAATATTTATACTTCGCTGCACATTCCTTTACCATTTGCCTTAATATCGTTTCGGCTTTATCGTTTGCACCTGCGGCATAATATCCTTCACACAAACGGATCACGAAGACATCGAACGGAACAGTGGCGTTCGGCATCACTTCAATGGCGCGGTCAAGCACCTTGATGGCGGAATCTTTCTTTCCTTCGCTCACGAGTTTCATCGCGAGGCGGTAAAAAATATTCCGGAAATTTTTAGTCTGGCGCAAAATGGTTTCATCCATGTAAATTTTAGGATTGCTCATATTTCCCCATTTGAATTTATTCATGAGGTTGTTGTAAAGAATATCCGAATTGATCCTTCCGTATGAACCGCCTTCAACCGGTTCTTTATTTAATATTGGAACTATGTGATACGTTAAACCTTCGAGTTGAAAATAATTTGTCATATTCAGGTACACTTCGCTTCCGGTGGTGATGGCAAAGTATATAGGTCGTTTCCAGTTCACAGTGCTCAACACATCGAGGGTAATGAGATCTGCCTTCATCAACGTTCCATTCCCTATCTCAAATTTCATCGTATCAGCGATCTCATCAAAATCTTTTGCCGGGATCATTCCAGATTTTTTCACTGCTTCTTTATCGGTCTTGATATAGAATTTTTTTGTCGGGTAGTAACTGAAGAATTCACCGCTTTGTGATTGGAGTTTCGCCATCGGGTCAGTGTCGTTGGTGATGAATTTCATGATCGAATCGAGCGAATAATGATCCGTTTGATTGTAATTAGGGTTTTGGTAATACACCACGTAATCACGGGTTCCCTGGACATATTGTTTGGGCGTCATCGAAAACGGAACCGGTTCGGAGTCGTACACTTTATTTTTCAAACCATCGGCATACCAGTCGGTGTTGAGCAAACTCAGGTTGATCACACGGATGTCGGTTCTTATGCCTTCCACGTTTTGCGCATACCACAAAGGATAAGTATCATTATCTCCGTTGGTAAAAAGGATCGCATTTTTCTGGCACGATTCAAGGTAATCTATGGCGAAATCCAAACACGTGGTGCGAAGTGAACGGTCGTGATCGTTCCAGTTTTGCTCACCCATCAGCACGGGCACACCGAGAATGGATGCGACCGATGCTACACCTGTTGCCAGTGTGATGCTCATCCGTTTCGAAAGCCATTCAATCAAAGCAAGCACTCCAAGACCGATCCATATCATAAAAGTTTGAAATGATCCGACATAAGCGTAATCCCTTTCACGCGGCTGATGCGCGGGGAAATTCAAATAAACAATTATGAACGCACCGGTGAACAGGAACAACGTCATGATCACGATCGCATCTTCTTTTGCCCGTTTGAAATGCCAGAACGCACCAAGCAATCCAAGCAACAGCGGAAGGAAGAAATAGGTGTTGCGTGCTTTTTCATTTTTGATACTGTCGGGCATATTCTTTTGTGGCCCTACTAACCAGGAATCAATGAATGGAATTCCGGAGATCCAGTTTCCGTCAACGTTGTTTCCAAATCCCTGGTGATCGATTTGGCGTCCGACAAAATTCCACATGAAATAGCGCCAGTACATAAATCGCATTTGATAGGTCAGGAAGAAGTCCACATTTTTTCCGAACGTGGCTTTTTTGCCTTCGGG
>JBIOHI010000229.1:0-3049 GCA_044448845.1 Bacteroidia bacterium | reverse complement strand
TCAGCAAACTCAACGGCTTTGCGAATTGCAGCATCACCACCTGCCATCAATCCGGTTATAAGCCCAAAAGGAACTCCAAACGTTGGCGGGCATTCACTGGCATCCACGATTCCAAGTCGCCCGCTGGTACCGGCACCGATGTAAAAAAGTCTTCCTCCGTTTTTCATTTTTTCAAAAACGGCATCCACTAATTTCTGAATTTTCGGTAATTCCTTTTCGATGGCAAACGGCACCGTTTTATCTTCCCGATTGATATTGGCCAGCAATTGCTTTGTGCTCATCTTTTCGAGATGATCATATTTCGAATCAGACTCCGTGGTTTTTCGAGTTATTTTTTTTGCCATAAAATTATTGCGCTGCATGAAAATGGACCAAACCTTCCATCGGATTTTTCAGCACCTTGTGAATATTGACCTTGAATTGATCGGCTGCTTCAGTAAGCTGGTCGTGAAAGATCAAAGCTACCGTACCTACGCACGAAAAAGGAAGGGAGCGAAAATTACCGTATTTGGTGATATGCCTTTTAAAAAATTCAACAAAAGAATTTCGAACCATGGCAGCCATTTGCGGTTCGGAAATATGTTTGCCTACAAAAGGCATGAAGGATGCACAATACCGGTTCGGATTGGGTTTATGGTAAACCGTATCGAGAATAATTTCCTTCGTGAGATGAAATGTTTCATCAAAATCTTTTTTAATATCTGAATCGAGTTCGCCATACACAAACATTTTTAATAACTCTTTTCCCATGTGCCCGCCACTTCCTTCATCACCCAGCATAAAACCCAGAGAAGGATTATTGGCAATAATTTTTTCTCCATCAAACAAACACGAATTGGAACCTGTGCCAAGAATGGCTGCTATACCTTTTTCTTTTCCGCAAAGTGCACGCGCAGCCGCCAGCAGGTCATGCTCCACACTCACCTGTGCATTCGCAAATATTTTTTTTAATGGGCGCTCTACCATCGCACATTTTTCGGGGCTGGAACAACCGGCACCGTAGTAAAAAAGTTCGAGGTGAGAATTCGGAAGATGAAAATCAAGTTGTGGGATCAGTTCTTTGTGAAAGATCCTTTCGATCTCCTTTTCGTCCTGGAAATACGGGTTGATCCCCTGGGTAAGGACCTCGGAAATGATTTTACCGTAGTTCAGTATCACCCATTCGGTTTTGGTAGAGCCGCTGTCAGCAATGATTATCATGGCAAATTGAATTAGTACTTTATATTTGTCCGGAATTTTTTACCGTTCAAATATCGCATGAATAAATACATCAAGTGGCAACCATTTATATACGCAGTGTTGATAGCTGCCGGGATCGGTATCGGTATTTACCTCAAACCGGCAGGCAATATCCGTGCATTTGTCACCGAGAAAAGCAAGATCAATGAAATCCTCAACATCATTAACCAGGCGTATGTTGACACGGTGAACCGTGAGCAACTCGAAGAAAAGTCCATTCATGAAATGCTTTCCAATCTCGATCCGCATTCGGTTTACATTCCCGCCCGCGATCTCGAGCAAGCCAACGAACACCTCGAAGGAAATTTTGAAGGGATCGGGGTTGAGTTCAGTATTCTTAAAGATACGATCATGGTGGTTTCGGCCTTAAATGGAGGGCCTTCACAGGAACTTGGCATCCGTGCCGGGGACCGCATTATAACCGTAGAGGGAAAAAGCGTGGCGAATGTGAAGATCAACAATGAAAAAGTTTTCAAACTACTGCGTGGGCCGCATGGTACAAAAGTGAACATTGAAATTTACCGTCCCGATGAGTACCGCAAAATTCCTTACACCATCACCCGAGGCACCATTCCTATCCTCAGTGTGGATGTAATCCTGATGTTGAATGAGCGTACCGGTTATATCAAAATCAGCAGTTTTGCCAAGAATACCCACCAGGAATTTGTAGATGCCGTTGTAAAACTCAAACAACAGAATATGCAAAACCTGATCGTGGACCTGCGTGGAAACCCGGGCGGATTTTTAAATTCGGCCACCGAAATTGCCGATGAATTCCTCGACGATAAAAAGATAATTGTTTACACTGAAGGGCGAAGACAGGGGCGAATCGACTACAAAGGAGCGAAGGAAGGAAAATTTGAAACGGGTAAATTAATATTACTCATTGATGAGGGTTCGGCCAGTGCGAGTGAGATCCTCAGCGGTGCGGTGCAGGACTGGGACCGCGGCATCGTTATCGGGAGAAGATCTTTCGGCAAAGGACTGGTGCAGGAACCTTTTGAATTCCGGGATGGTTCTGCACTCCGGCTGACAGTTGCACGGTATTATACTCCTTCGGGTAGATGCATTCAAAAAACTTACAAGGACGGTTACAGTGAATACGAGCATGAAGTTTATAAAAGATTTGAGGATGGAGAATTGCAGGATTCAACTAAAATAAAATCGGCCGATTCAATTCAATATTTTACATCCCGTCATCGCATCGTTCATGGAGGCGGGGGTATTACCCCTGATATTTTTGTTCCGCTCGACACCAGTTTCTCTTCGGCTTTTCTAAACCGTGCCTTATCAAACGGATGGTTGAGTCAATTTGCTTATGCTTATAATGACAAGCATCGCAAAGCATTAAAAAAATTCAAAAATGAAACAGAGTTTTCTAAAGGATTTAGCGAAAACCTGGTGAATGAATTTGTCCTTTATGCAAAAACCAAAAATCTCATTCCTGAAAAAGAAGAAATAAAACGTTCTTCGGAATACATTGGTATCCATCTCAAGGCGCTTGTGGCAAGGCAGATCTGGCGCGACCAGGGATATTTCACTGTTTTGAATTCAACGGATAAAACCGTGAAAAAAGCGTTACAGGCATTGGAGAATTACGAGTCGATTTTGAACCGCAAGTGATGCGTTATACCGCTTACAAGCGGGAGAAATTATAAAACGTCCTTTAGACTATTTTATAATAACAATTGGTATTATTGAAAAAATCCCTGAATCAATTAAGTACAAAAAAATGGAAGAGATATTTGATGAAATGAATTCCTCCTCCCACAATTATGATCCAAAATATGTTACTGATCAGTGTGCTCAT
>JBIOHI010000228.1:0-3054 GCA_044448845.1 Bacteroidia bacterium | reverse complement strand
TTCGAAACTTCCGGCTTCATTTTTATTCAACGTGGAGAAATAACAGGAATAACCTTCGGCAGACAGTTTATTTGCCACTTCAAAAATTCGTATATCATTCTTCCATGAAAACTGGCCGAGATGAATTTGCTTTGATTTATTAGCTGAAATATATTTCTTATAAAAAACGGTATCAAAAAAATTAGGGAACAAAAATACCGGAATCCTGTTATTGAATTTATCGGTAAAATATTTTATCCAAAACTGTGAAACGGCCACCACAGACACATTCCGGGGTCTCAAATTTCTCAGCAAATAAAAAAGAAAATGATAATATGCGTTTAACAAAATTCCTTTCCTGTCCCGTTCATCAAAATAATGAAGAACTATTATAACCTTTCGGTTGGAAAATAAATTCCGGAGAACAGCCGAAACTGCGATTCGTGCCACCACTAAATTTACATCCGCATTCGAATCAATAAAACCAAGCCAGAGTAATTTGTGTTGTGAGAAACCTTTGAAAACCCTGTTAAACCGAAATGAATTTGCACTAACTTCAAAATCATTTTTTTTGAAATGCTCCTTTATTTTTTCAAATAAAAACCGCTCGTGCCTGAATCCACCGGTTTCGGTGATCCCGTGGGAGAGGTAATGAATTGAAACGAATTTCTTTTTCAATGCATCAAATAAATTTTCCCGGTATTGCGGATGAAATATTTATCTGCCTTCGTCTCGAGCTTTTTGATCGCATCACCGTCAATCCTGGTGAGCACCTGGTACAGGTAAACACCATTGGCGAGCCGGTCACCATAAGTATCGTTACCATCCCATGCCCATTCCGAAATATTATTCCCGATGTGAATATTGCCAAATTCGCTCCTGGTTACTTCACGTACAATTTTTCCTGAGATCGTGAGAATCCGCACCAGCAGATCATCCGGTGGTTTCGAACCGGTGAGCGTGAAAACAAAACGCATGTTGGTGGTACACGGATTCGGATACGGGAAAAAATTCGTGATCATACTTTCATTCACTACGTTGAAATCGATGGAATACATGTTGGAACCTGAGAGATTTCCGGAGGCATCTTTCGACATCACCTGCAGTGAGTAAATCCCATCAGGAAGAGGATCGGGAGTGTATTCCAAAACGGCTTTGTTGTTCTGCGAAGTTCCGGGGGTAAAATGAATTTTATTGGTGTTCATGTTCACATATTCGTAAATCACGCTTCCCGGTTTTTTAATATACAAAGCAAAGGTTGAAGTATCACTTTGAATGATGAACGGATTATTATCTTTTGAAGTAACGCGGATGACCGGGGTTGGCGAAACATAATCACCGTTCATGATGCGGTACCCGTCAAATGTCACTTCCATCAACGGATTTACTTTATCCACCATCACGGTGAAATTTTTTGTGAACACATTATTTCCTAAATTCAGTTCCGGTGTCCGCATATTCCCGTTCACAATCAGTTGCAATGAATTCACTCCGCTCAATCTTCTTGTTGAGAAATTTTTACTGATGGCAGTGGATGAAAATGCCGCGAGTGGTGCGTACATGTAAAATGAATCAAGCGGAATATTCCTGTTCGCATCCGCAACCTTTATTTCAACCGGCAAACTGTCGAACGGAAATTTGGTGAGATTAGTAAAACCGATCTTAAGTTTTAAACTATCTCCCTGCTGGATCGGATCGTTGTAAAAGTTAAATGCAAAATTCGGATCGATGGTTCCTTCTGCAGTTCCCTGGAAAGTGATGAGCCAGCGCCCGAATTCGTTTGGCGTGAGGTTGAACGAGTCGGCCAAAGAAATTCCAACTTTAACAAAACGGATCTTAGTGGAATTTAAAAATGCAAGATCAGTTCCCGTTGAAACATTCGCAATCAGTAATGAATCGGTTCCGTCACTTTTCACTCCGTACAAGTCGAGCCGCTGGTAATCGTGGCCATTATTTTCCAAACTATTGAAAGAGTAAAATAATTTTCCCCATTTCGAAGCCGGGCCGATCTTCTGTGAACGGAGATCACCATTATTTAGCTTCGAGGTCATCACCATGCTAATATCAATCAGATCAGATGCGAGACTGTCACCATTGAAAGGAACAGTTTGACCTACATATTTATCATTGAACAACGTGTCCTCTGCTGCCAGACCCGGAGCCAAACCTTTTTGTCCGATGATGGCAAAAGTGTAATAAGGTCCTGGAATGTTGGCTACTTTTTGTGAGCCGATTCTTCCAAGATATTGTTTGGTCGGCGCATCCCAGTTTGGAACATCGGCATCGTACCTTGCCCAGATAGCGATGTATGTTCCGTTGTCTAGCGAATCGATAAAACTTCTGAAATCATCCCTGCCCGATGGACACGTTTGACAGGTGGTGTTGAAGGTATAGTAATAATATTTTTCAGTAGCATGAGTGGCATTCCATTGAATCACCCACGAACAATTATTGGGGTAACGCGGATTCTCGAATGGCTGCAACGTTTTTCCGTCAAAAATATTTACCACGATACCGTTGTTCACACAAGTTCCCGTACTCGGGTTCATGGTGTATGGATTGAAATTTCCCATGTTCGAGTGATTCCATCTCCTTATCTTTGTTTCCACCGTTTGCCGGAACGGAACAAATTGCATCAGGCGTGAAACGGTATCAAATAAAATTCCGTTGTCGGCAGAAACTTTTTTATACTGATCGAAATTACTTTGCGCCCACCCGTTTTCACTGTTGCGAATAAGTGTGAACGAAGATTGAGTCCATGAGCCACCTTGAACGACAGGTATATTTAAACGGGAACGCCAGAAATAAACCAACGTATCGGTTTGCGGTAAAACCACTTTCCAAGAAACAATGGAAGCACCGTTCACCACTCCTGATGTTTTATAAAATGGGGAGGCCGGGTTAAATTGTGCGGAAGTATCGATCTCAAAAATATACTGGGCGCTCGGCACAAAAAAATCATTGTTCTGAACAACCAGGGTTACCGAATCATTTGTTGCGATGGAACAATCGTAAGGAAACAAATTGGTAATTCCGGAACCGGGAAGAAAAAAACTGTAACATGGACTGGTGGTA
>JBIOHI010000227.1:0-3064 GCA_044448845.1 Bacteroidia bacterium | reverse complement strand
TTTTATACCCCAAAAAAAAATTTATTAATTGCTAAACCCCAACCTCATATGGCCACACCATTTTTTATTAAACATTTTTAAAAAAAAAAACGCCACCCAAAAACCGGATGGCGTTGCTAAAGATTCGTTAAAGTTATTCTTTCACTATATTATTCTTTTGTACAATAAGAAATTTGGTATCTCTCTCCTTTTGATATTCTACATCCGAACAAAACGTAACCGAGGCATCTTCACAGGGACATGCTTTTGATAACTTGGTCTTGCCATTTCCTTTACCGGAAATGCGTGATGACCTGGTGATCCGGTGTTTGATATATTGAACCGAACTTTTTGCTCTCTTATCCGATAAAACCTGGTTGTAGGCATCTGTTCCGCGGCAATCGGTAAAGGAGGTCAATTCAACGACCATCTCAGGATACTCATTCATGATCTTCACAATTTTATTCAGCTCGATCTCTGCATCCGGCCTGATATTAGACTTGTCGTAGTCAAAATAGATATTATTCAATTCCAAAACTATCGCGAGGTCGGCATTCACTTTTATTTTTTCGGCTATCGGAGCGGATCTTTTAACAAGGGTTACATCTGCGATCACAATCGTGTCATCACCAAAAGTGCTGGCGGTATTGTTTCCGTCAAGATAACTTTCTTTTTTTCCGTTCAATTTGAATTTTTTATCCGTAGCCACTACAAAAGTATAAGCTCCGTTTTCGGCAGTGGTAACCGTATCAAGTATTTTGTCTTTATCATCGGATAACGTTACAAAAGTATTGGGAACAGCTTTTCCGTTCACGTTTTTCGCAAAGCCTTCGATCTTTTTAATGATCTCTTTGGTTTGCAGGAATTCAACGGCATAAATATCATCCGCTCCATTGCCACCGGCACGGTTCGAACAAAAATATCCTTTCTTCATTTTGTTGTCCATGATGATGGCAAAGTCATCGGATGTGGAATTCAGAGGATACCCGGCATTAAACACGCGGCCTGTAGTATTCATTTCATAAATAAAAATATCCAATCCTCCCAAACCATAGCGGCCGTTGGAAGCAAAAAACATCGTACCGCTTTTTTCTTCATAGAACGGGAACAATTCATCGCCTTCGGTATTTACTTTGTTGCCTAAATTTTCAGGCTTACTCCAGATTCCTCCATCGGTTCTGGTTGTTTTATAAAGATCCGCTTTGCCATAACCACCGGGCATATCACTGGTGAAATACATCGTGTTTCCATCCGCTGCCAGGCAAGGTTGCCCGACAGAATATTCAGCCTGGTTATAACTAAAGGGTTCGGGATTTGTCCATTTTCCATCTTTAAAATTGCTGAACCAGATTTGAAGCTCCACTTTCCTGTCTTTACTTTTGGCGTGGTAATCATTCCGGGTATAAGCCATGAAATTACCGTCTTTACTGAAGCTTGCAGGACCAACGTGATATTTGGCATCCATGCTCCTGTTAAAAACTTTCGGGTTATTTAACTGCCCGCCATCCACATCTGAAACAAACAGATCCATGTAAGGCTGACGGTGCCAGTTGTCTTCACGCTCCAAAAATTTGGAAGTGGTGCGGCTCGAAGCAAAAACAATCTTATCTTTATAAAAGGAAGGGCCAAAATCTTCCGCATCGGTGTTTGTATTCATGTGGTCAATTTTATAAAGGCCTTTTTTATCCAACCAGTTACTAAATTCATTTTTATTGGCTGCATAATCTTTCGCACGCAGATCGTCCGGTTTTGCCATCACAAATTTGTCCATCCAGATTGCTGCCTGATCGTACTTGCCGTTCTCTTTTAAGATCATGGAATAATTGTAATAGTCTTCGGGCAATATTCCGGTGGGTGTATAAATGAACGCGGTATAAGCCGCTTCACATTTATAATTTGAATCCAGTTGATGATAGGCCACTGCTAATTTCCGCTGACCATCCAAAGTCAAATGCTTTGCATGAGTGTACATTCTGATGGCTTTGTCGTAAGAGTAATTAAAAGAGAACTTATCCCCTCTTTTCTCATCGATTGATTTTTCCTGTGCATTCACCTGAACGCAGATTCCGAATAATAGAATTATCGGGATGTATATGTTTTTCATTTTGTTTTTTGTTTACAGATTTAAAAATATCTTGGATTGTGAATTTGTTTTTTATCAAAAAGCAGGAAGTCGTATCTTAAAATGATCTCATGGCTTCCGCTGTTATACCGCGATGAGCTTAACACATAAGACCAATCGTAAGAATAACCCACGTGAAACTGATCTGTTATATCCACACCGATCAGTCCGCCCATTGCATCGCCCGTGCGAAACATGGCACCGAGGTATAGTTTTTTCATGATAACAAAAGTTGCGGTAAGGTCTGCCTGAACAGGTGCCGCTTCGGTAACTTTAATTAAAGTGGTTGGCTTGAATGCGAGGTTATCCGTTATCTTCAGCATGGTTCCGGCAATAAAAAAGTAATGCCGTTGTTCTTTTGCGATCAACGTATTTCCGTTTGCTTCATTCACCTGCGAGTAAGAATTTTGAATTAAATTCGGAACAGAAACACCGGCATAAAACCTTTCTCGCGAATAATACGCACCAAATCCGAAATCAGGAGTAATGCGGCTGTTCACATTGTTTAAAAACACCGGGTCGCTTTGCTGATCCAAAGAGAGTGTATTCAGGTTTGCCTGGAACATGTTGACTCCCGCACTTAAGCCAAGCGATAATTTCGCTTTTTTCGAAACCTTCATGATGTATGCAAAACTACCGGTCACGGAAGTATTACTTACCGGACCGATCTTGTCTTGCATTACTGATAAACCTAAACCAATGTGTTCGTTTCTTAGTGGTGCGTGTAAAGTTAGAGTTTGTGTAGAAGGCGCTCCCTCAAATCCAACCCACTGCAACCGGTCGAGTGCGGTCACGGTCAAAGCATCTCTGCTTCCTGCGTAAGCGGGATTCACCACGAGCGTGTTGTACATGTAATGCGTGTACATCGGCATCTGTTGGGCATCCAGTGCTAAGCACCCCGAGGTTAGAGCCAATGCTGCGATTATATTTTTAAGTGTTTTCATTTTCTTTTCTATTTAATGC
>JBIOHI010000226.1:0-3107 GCA_044448845.1 Bacteroidia bacterium | reverse complement strand
TTAAAAAGCCGTTGATGGAAACCGAATCCATGACAGGCATTTTACCGGGGCGGCATTGTCCAAACAAGGAGGAACCTTCCGGAACCATTGGTTTCCCGCTCTCATCCTGTGATTTTAAAAAGGTTATAACCACACCAAATGTGCTGTCGGTTTTCATTTCGGAAGTTTCCATCCGGGTTTGTATGTGTTGATCGGTTGT
This sequence comes from Bacteroidia bacterium, assembly GCA_044448845.1. Lineage (GTDB taxonomy): Bacteria > Bacteroidota > Bacteroidia > UKL13-3 > UKL13-3 > CAIUEQ01. Next base: position 2,908 of record JBIOHI010000226.1, on the reverse strand, counting down.
GTTCTTTGAATGTGGGTTCATCTTCTTCCCGGAAAGGTCTTTCAGGAACAAACTGTCGCCTTCGTAATCTACCATGCTTACGATCTTTTGCTCAAGCGTGTGCATGTAAAGATGCCCCGGTTTGTATTTGAATTTTATTTCAATGCTGTCCTGGGCATGGATTTTTAAATTAGAATTGAAAATAAAAAATAAGAGGAAAGAAAAAGTTCTCATGTTTGTGAAGAGATTTTTTTCGGTAAAAATAATCATTTATGAATTCAGTTGAAGTTTGAACCCGGCCCGTTTTAAATCTTCCCAAAAATCAGGATACGACTTTACCACCACCCCGGGATCATCGATTTCAATTTTTCCAAAAATTAATGCCAGCGGAGCGAATGCCATGGCAAGACGATGGTCGTTATATGTTTGTTGTTTGTGGTTTGTAGTTAGTGGTTTGTGGTTAGGGGTAACGATCAACGAATCGTTTTTTGATGAAATGTTGAAGCCGCATTTTTTCAATTCTGTTTCGAGTGCCGATAAACGGTCGCTTTCTTTGATCCGGAGATTTTTTAAACCGGTTAATTCCGTTCGAATGTTTTTGGCTGCGGCAGTCACGGCAATAACGGGAGCGAGGTCGGGAACGGAGGATAAGTCGATTTGATGATTTGATGATTTGATGATCTGATGATTTTTCTTTAATAGAATTCCATTTGATTGATAAAAAGTTTCCACTCCAAACGATTTCATTATTTCGGAAATGATCGAATCGCCTTGCAAACTTTTTTCAGATAAGCCTTCCAGGAAAATTTCCGCATCATCGTTCAAAGCAACGATCTCATACCAGAAAGCAGCTGAGCTCCAGTCGGGCTCAACCTTAAAATTAATGAATTTTTGAATGGGTGAATGAGTGAATGAGTGGGGAAGAACTTTTATTTCGTTTTGGGAGAATGAGATTTCAAAACCAAACTGTTGCATTAGTTGAAAAGTCATTTCGATGTACGACCGGGAATAAATTTCGCCTTCCAATGCGATGGTTAATCCGTTTTCAAAAGTAGGTGCGACCAAAATCAAAGCAGAAATATACTGGCTGCTCAGCGAAGCGTCCATCGAAATTTCCCCCCCGGTGATTTTTTTTCCTTTGACCTTCAACGGTGGAAAACCATCATTTTTTAAATAGGAAATATCTGCTCCAAGTTTTTTCATGGCATCTACGAGAAACTTTACCGGGCGCTGATTCATTCGTTCATCTCCATGCAGTTCGACTTCACATTTTTCGATACAGGAAAAATATGCCGTAAGAAACCGCATGCAGGTACCGGCATTTTTTACCTGAACGATCCCTGATTTCATTTTCAATGCCTCCTGCATGATTCGCGTGTCATCGGAATTTGAAAGGTTCCTGATCGTGATTTTTCCCGGAAAAAGTTTTTGAAGAATAAGCAACCGGTTGGAAATACTTTTTGATGCAGGCAAGCGGATGGTTGCAATTATTTTTTTTGTTTCGGATGAGCCGCAAACCGAAATCATAAACTTTCATAATAATTTAAAGCACGGGTTATCTGAAGTTCGGTGCACGAATGATTGATGGAAGCTTTGCCGATCCGTTTTAGTAAAGTAAAATTAAAAGACTCGGAAATGTTTTTTTTATCGTGGTAAACAAACTTTATCACTTCGGGTGAAAGAACGGACTGTATCGGGTATTTTGGGAAAAATTTCAGAATGTAACGGGAAATTACATTCAATTCTTCTTTTGATAAATTCAATATTTCGCGCGAAAGGAATGCTTCGCAGATCATCCCGATCGCCACGGCCTCTCCGTGTTTGAGGGGTTTGGAATCGTTTTCAAGCGAGTAGGATTCAATGGCGTGTCCGAGGGTATGACCGAAGTTCAGAATTTTCCTGAGTGATTTTTCCTGCGGGTCTTTTTTCACTACCTTGATCTTTATTTTCACACTTGGTGCGATCAGGGAAATGATTTTTTGAAAATCATCCGTTGTTATTTCTGAAAGATTCTGCCACAAAACAGGATCCGCAATAAGTGCGTGTTTGATAACTTCAGCAAATCCATTGATGAGTTCGGTTTTTGGAAGGCTTTGCAAAAAATCAGGAAAGATGTAAACAGAAACCGGGTTGCTGAAAAGTCCGACCATATTTTTCACCCCGTTGAAATCAATCCCGGTTTTTCCCCCGATGGAAGCATCCACCATTCCCAATAAAGTGGTAGGAATATTGATGAAATCTATTCCGCGCTTGTAAGTGGAAGCCGAAAATCCCCCAATGTCAGTGATCATTCCTCCGCCCAGGTTCAGCAGCACGGAATTCCGGTCGGCATTGTGTTTTTGAAGTTCCGTCCAGATGAATTGAGTGGTTATCGTATTTTTATTTTTTTCACCACTGCTGATTTGGATCAGTTTCAGTTCAAACAAATGTTTCTGAAGCAGCGGATAGCAGAGCTTTTCGGTGATCTCATCCACGAGTACAAATACTTTGGAATAGGAATGGTTGATAAGTGTTTCGGTCAATTGCCCGAAAACATCGGTACCAATGTAAATGCTGACTTTTTTCAGGTTATATTCCTTCAAAATATAATATACTTGCACCGCAAAAATGAATCATTTGCATCTAAAAAAATAATTTGAACCAGATATGAATTCCGCAACCAACGCACCGATGTCCACTCCCGACTTCAATAACACCGAGATAGCCTTCAAGTATAAATCGAATGAAGAGCTGAGAATTTCCTATTTATTGTTCCAGGCATTAGGCATGAACTGGCTGGTAACACTGGGCCCGAAGGTGGTCAAGTTTTGTTTTGATTCAGGGATTCCTATCAAAGGAATGATTAAGAAAACGGTGTTCCGGCAGTTTTGCGGTGGCGAAAGCATGAACGAATGTTTGCCAAAAATGCAACAGTTGCACAGTTATAAAG
>JBIOHI010000225.1:0-3136 GCA_044448845.1 Bacteroidia bacterium | reverse complement strand
CTTTGCAACTATGTCACCGCCTCGATAAAGAAACTTCTGGTGTCATGGTCTTATCCAAAAATGAAGAAGCTTACAAAAAAATGGCTCGAAAATTCGAGGCCCGCGAAGTAAAAAAGATTTATCATGCAGTAGTTGCCGGGAATTATGAAGTGAAAGAAAAGGTCATTTCGATTCCTATTACCATCACCAATAAAGGGATCGCTAAAATTGACAAACGTGAAGGAAAACAGGCAGAAACTATTTTTACCACCAGGAAAAAGTTTCGTCATTTTTCGCTGATCGAATGCCTGCCGGTGACCGGAAGGCTGCACCAGATAAGGATCCACCTGGCTTCGCAAAATTTTCCGATCGTGGCCGATGAACTTTACGGTGGAAAAATTCCGATGCTTTATGAATTCAAAAAGAAATTTAAACCCACGGATGATTCCGGGCAGAACGGAATGATAAAACGTGTGGCGCTTCATGCTTTTTCGATCGAATTTGAATTGTTCGAAAAAAAATACGGGGTGGAAGCACCTTATCCCAAAGACCTTAAAGTTTTTTTGAAACTGCTTGAAAAATACGACAACTGATCAGGGTGCTAACCGATACACCGAAAAATCTTCATCATCAAAAACTTTAGGGTAATATGAAATCGGGACGGAGAGTGAATGCTTATCAATGAAAAGATAAATGCAGCCAAGTTGTTGGAGACTGTCGGTAAATGATCTTCGCGTAGCTTCATCGTCAAAGATCGTCCATCCTTTGCGGTGGGTAAAATAAATTTCCTGCGGACTCATCGTTCCGTTGATCGCGACCAGGTTGTTTTTTTGAGAGACCTTATCGGCAATTTGCTCGAGTTTCAGTTTATAAACTTCCGAATCTTTTGTAAACAGGTCGTGCTGCTGGTTGGCGATGTTTTCAATAATTAAGAATGCGAAAAGAAACCTGCTCCATCTAAAAGGGATTCTTGATAGTGCAAAACCAATGTTCAAAGCCATCACGGGAATGAACGGGATCATGTAGTAACTGTGAAGAGCAAACGTTCTTCCGCCTTTGAGCATGAGAAGGAAAAAGGAAATGCTGCAAACCAGGGTCACCAGGCCGATCATTTTGTTTTTATCTTTGATGGAAAAAAATATTCCTGCAACGAATAAGAGGAAGCCACTGAAATACGCGGCATGGAAATAAAAATTTTTAGCCGCATCGGTCCAAAAAACTAATAATTCATTTGCACCGGTACCGAGTGAAACGCCCATGTAATAGTGATGGAAACCGGATAAGGTGAACAGGTGAGGAACCCAGTAGTAATACCACCACGCAACAGGGATCATCACCATGGTAAGGCTGATTGCAAGAATGATTTTATTTTTTAATTTGATTTCTTTATAGAGATACGGAAGAAAAAAAACAGCTAACAGCACGGCTGCCGGAATTTTCGAAAGAGTTCCTGCCAAAACGAAAATGGAAGAAACAAATAAAAACTTCAGTTTGCTTTCATACAGAAATAAGATTCCAAAATAAATTCCAATAAGTAGTAAGGAAGTGCTGAAGGTATCCGGCATGGCTTTTCGCATGAAAAGAAACCAGGCCGAACACAACAAACTGATAGCACTGTAAAAAGCGATCTTCTGGCCGAAGAATTTTTTTACAAGAAGAAAGAAATAAAAAATTCCAAAAGAACTTACCGTTAAATTGATCAATCTTCCCCACCAATGGTTGAATCCGAAGATCAGTGATAGCAGGTAGCCGATATAATTGAGCAACGGAAACTCAGTTCCCGTTATCCCGTTGGTGGCACCACCATTATCAAGCATCGGGTAGAGGATGTTGTTGTTCACTTCGAGAAAATTCCGTGTGATCATGTTGCCTGTTACCTGTCGCCAGTTGTGGGATATCTCGAGCGGAGGCTGCGTGATGGAAAATAATCTAACCGCAAAAAAAACGAGGATCCAGAAACGGATATCCGAAAAATATTTATGACGGATTTGTGCTAACAGAAGCATTAGAAATCATAACGCCTTTGAGCAATATTCCAACGCAAGGCTACGGACGGTAAAAAAGTTTCGGTATCGAAAATAGCCAAGGCACTTCCGGTTTTTCGATAGGTCAGTTGCAAATCGATAAATACATTGTGCTTGATCATATAAGAAAAAGTAAGATCGAAAATGTACAAATTGGTGCGAATACCCTGTCCGATATAATTGCCGTAATCCTGCTGGCGGCTGTTGTAACTATAAGCAATATTTTTTCCCCAGTTAGTGTATCCGGTATCATTTCCATACATAGCAAAAATGGCGACACCTTTTATAAATAGCCTGTTGAATGGCTGGTAACGAAGCACGCCAACAAGTTCCCTGAAATTGGCACCAAGCGGGTGAGCCATGTTCTGCGCATAGTTCACATAGGTGTTCAACCTCGAAAAGGAAGTGTACATGTATGGATTTGCCTGGTTGAATTCCAGTTGAAGATCCAGGTTATTTACAGTGAATGCATCAATGTATTTTATTCCGAGTTGATAAGCTTGTTTGTTGGCCCACCAGCCTGTTCCGGCCAGTACTTCTTTTAAAACAAATTCGGAGATCACAGCCTGTCCGTACAATGAAAAATGCCTGAGAAAATTGTACTTGAAGTCTGCACCAAGAATGGCTTTATCTGGGCTGTTCATATTGTTTTCGATCACTTTATAAAAAATGATCGGGTTCAGATATTGTAAGTCATAGCCGGTGTTCGTATAACCGCTGTCACGCTGGAAAATGATCGTTTGAAATAAACCAAGATTGAAATTCTTTGTAAAATTAATGGAAGCATGAGTGGTTGCGAAGTAATGCCGAACCGGGAGGTTCTGTTCCGTGGGTGTTGTGTAATTTAGTACCTCCCCGAAAATATTAGTGTAATTGATTTTCCAGAAATGAGTGTTGATCCTCAAAAATAAATTGTCGACCGAGAAATCGGATAAGTAAAATGTACGGTAACCGTTGCCGATAAAATTGCGGCCATGACCAAACTGAAAATCGATGTACTTACTGGCATTGAAAGAAATGTAACCCGATGCCAATTCGTAATTAAAAGATTTGTGATCGGTTGATTTTAATAAACCGGCTCCGGGAATTACGGTATCCCGGTAATAATAATCTTTAACCCAGCTGTTTATGTG
>JBIOHI010000224.1:0-3139 GCA_044448845.1 Bacteroidia bacterium | reverse complement strand
ATATTTTTACACGATTCAATTCATCTTTTTTAGCAAAAAAATAAGCGAGTTGCATGGTAATACTTCCGAGAACGATGATGGAAGTAGTGAACGAAAACATGGGCGGCAGGTCGAACACCAGCCAGTTGCCTTCGCCTCGCCTTACAATATAAGCACTGGTGAAAGCTGCGAATAACATTACACTTGCCACGATAATGAGCCACAATAAAAACTTTTTCGGGTGAATGAAGTACCCGGCAGTCTCGTTTTTAAATTCGGTTTTCATTGCTGCTGCATTCATCATCAGATCTTATCAATTAAAAAAGCAATTTGAACTAAAGGTAAGTACAGGAACGATGCAAACATCAGTTTCTTCGCATCTTTATTTTCGCACGAAAGGAAAAGTTTAAGAGCAAAGTAGGAGAGGACAAGTGCCATTCCAACGGCAATACTTCCCGAAACAATTCCACACATGCCTTCAAATACAGGCAGGAATCCGGCTGGTACGAGTAAAATAGTGAATGCTAAAATTTGTAATGCCGATTTTTTATCTTTTCCATCCATCGGAAGCATTTTAAATCCGGCACGTTTATAATCTTCATCGAGTATCCACGCGATGCTCCAGAAATGAGGGAACTGCCACAGGAACTGGATTCCGAAAAGAACCAACGCTTCCACACCAATGTGACCCGTGCATGCAACCCATCCAAGCAAAGTGGGCAATGCCCCGGGAAATGCCCCGATGAAAACAGAAAGTGGGGTAACTCTTTTTAACGGAGTATAAATAAATGCGTAAATAATTAATGAAGCCAATGCAAGCAATCCGCAAAGTTGATTTAAAAATAACCCGATAAGGATAACACCGGCAATTCCGAATATAGTACTTGCGATGGTAGCTTCCGTTACACTCATCCTGTTTGTAGCAACAGGACGATTGGCGGTTCTTTTCATCAATGCATCATAATTTTTTTCAATGATCTGGTTGATGCCGTTTGCTGAAGCCACGACAAGAAATCCACCGATTGCTAAAATGATCAAATTGAAAAACTGAACAGGGTTTCCATGATTGGCGGTAAGAAAAGTGATAACAGCCGAAAACACAACCAACAAGGTCAACCGTGTTTTCACCAGTTGATTGTAATCGGTGATCTTCGACCGCATCCAACTTGCCCTGATCACATCTTCATTATGTATGGCTATGCTTTTCAAATTAGTTATTGGGTTATTAAGTTATTGGTTATTGCCAACCTACTCACGCTATTGCGTGATTCGGGTGGTAAAAGTTATTAAGTTATTTTGTTTAATTCTTCATTATTAATTTATTTAAGATGTTCAACATATGCGTGTTTAGGTTCTTCAAGCGGATCCGTTTGACCTGCATCAGGAACATTCTGAGGAATATAATCTTCTTCAGCTCCCGGTTTGCTGTAATCGTATGCCCAACGGTAAACGGTTGGAATTTCTCCAGGCCAGTTTCCGTGCATGTGTTTGATAGGTGCTGTCCATTCGAGTGTGTTCGAATGCCAGGGATTTTGTTCCGTCTTTTTTCCGTACCTCATTGAATAAAAGAAATTCCATAAAAATAAAAGTTGAGCAAATCCTCCGATCAGAGCAGCAATCGTGATAAAGATATTCATGTCAACAAAACTGCTGAACTGGTCGTAAGCTGTGTTGGCGTAATACCTCCGCGGCACTCCTGCGAGACCCATGAAATGCATCGGGAAGAAAACGCAGTATGCCGAAATGAATGTGAGCCAGAAATGAATATAGCCGAGCGTTTTGTTCATACCCCGCTGAAACATTTTAGGATACCAGTGGTAGATCCCGCTCATCATTCCGAATATGGCAGCGCTTCCCATCACAATATGAAAATGCGCCACTACAAAATACGTATCGTGCAAATTAATATCAAGTGCAGCGTTTCCTAAAAATAATCCGGTCAATCCACCTGAAATAAAAAATGAAACCAACCCGATAGCGAATAACATGGCCGGTGTGAGTTTTAAATTTCCTTTCCAGAGCGTGGCGAGGTAATTAAAAACCTTTACAGCCGATGGCACGGCAATGATTAAAGTTCCCACCACGAATACCGATCCCAGGAACGGATTCATACCGGTGATGAACATGTGATGTCCCCAAACAATAAAAGATAAAATAGCAATGGCGAGAATAGAACCAATCATCGCGCGGTAACCGAAAATAGGTTTGCGTGAATTGGTGGCGATCACTTCGGAAGTGATTCCAAGAGCAGGTAAGATAATAATGTAAACTTCCGGATGCCCGAGAAACCAAAATAAATGCTGGAACAAAATCGGGCTTCCGCCAACGCGTTCGATTCCCCCGGCAAGATCAGCAGGAATATCGGCAAGATAAAAACTGGTTCCAAAACTACGGTCGAATATCAAAAGTAAACCTGCACCAAGCAAAACCGGAAAAGATAAAAGTCCGAGACAAGCGGTAATTAAAAATGCCCAGATGGTAAGAGGAAGCCTGGTCATTTTCATTCCTTTGGTGCGCATATTTAATACAGTAGTGATGTAATTGATACCGCCAAGAAGTGCAGAACCGATGAACAAAATAATGGCGACCAGCCACAGGGTCATTCCTGTTCCGGAACCCGGAATTGCTTTTGGCAAAGCCGAGAGTGGTGGGTAGATCGTCCAGCCTGCAGAAGCGGGTCCGCCATCAACAAATAATGAAACGCACAGCACCACGGAAGACATAAAGAAGAACCAATAGGAAAGCATATTCAAAAACGGAGATGCCATGTCGCGCGCTCCGCATTGCAACGGAATAAGTAAGTTTGAAAAAGTTCCGCTCAATCCTGCCGTCAAAACATAGAACACCATAATGGTTCCGTGAATGGTTATCAACGCCAGGTAAAAACTCGGATCAAGAACACCGTCTTTACCCCAATGTCCCATCAATGTTTCGAGAAACGGAAATTTCATATTGGGATAAGCAAGTTGTAAACGGAAAATCATCGACATCGCCATTCCAAGCGTTCCCATGATGATCCCGGTTATCAGAAATTGTTTTGCGATCATTTTGTGATCCATCGAGAAAACGTATTTGCTGATGAACGATTCCTGGTGATGACCGGCATGACCGTTGTGATTGTGATCTTCCAAATGTAAATCCTGGTTGCTCATTTTTATAT
>JBIOHI010000223.1:0-3155 GCA_044448845.1 Bacteroidia bacterium | reverse complement strand
GCATTGTGGTGTTGGCGAAATTTTCTGAATTGCAGCAAGCCATTTGCAGCCTATTTTTGTAGTACCGAAGTTTATTCCGCCATTTCCAGCATTAAGTGCACTATTGCCATAGCACGCAAAATCACTATACGTCGTTTGCCCAGCTGTGTTGTTTGAGACTGTATTATTAGTTGACTTTCCTGTTAACTGAATTCCATAATATGTTCGAGATATCTTGTTGTTCAATACGCTATTGTTCATCGAATTGTTCAAACTCGGGAATACCTATTTACCCGGAAGATATTTGTTGAGCTCGGTCGTTGCAAACGCATTGTATTTCTGCATTTGCATTGAAATTTCAGTTGATCTGTTTGCAGATAAAATGAAAATCGTGATTCTGGGAATTATTTTATTCGTAACCGGGATAAGCTTTTATCAGAATGCGCTTTCTTTCAACCGGAGAACTTTTGTTTTGCAGGAGATCAATGACTATTTATCGAAAACTAAATTTCAGGGAAAGACATTGATGGGAAACTGGGCGGCCGCCTGCGGATGGAAAACAGATGCTTATTTTAAGCCGCTTGCCCGTGGGTACAACGAACACGACACTTTCGGAAAACTCAGGCCACGTGCGATTATCACCGAAAATGACGAGTCCGACACCGAAAAAATTTTAGCCCGACAGGGAATAAACATCTCCGATTATTCAGATTCCACCAGAACGTTCCGGATCAATCAATGGGATGTGGTGGTTTATTGGATAAAACAATAATCTAACTTTTATTATCTTCGGCACCTCATAAAAATCATGGAAATTGTAGTAAGCGGAATACGGCCAACAGGAAATCTGCACCTTGGAAATTATCTCGGTGCGGTGAAAAATTTTGTGAAAATGCAACACGAACATTCCTGCTATTTTTTTATTGCCGATTATCATTCACTCACCACGCATCCGAATCCAAAGGACCTGCACGAGAATGTGAGAACGGTCTTAGCGGAATACCTTGCCTGCGGCCTCGATCCCAAAAAATGCGCGTTGTATATTCAAAGCGACCTTCCCGAAATTTCCGAGTTGTATTTGCTGATGAACATGCACGCGTACAAAGGAGAACTCGAACGGGTATCTTCGTTCAAGGAAAAAGCAAGGACACAACCCAATAATATCAATGCCGGGCTTCTCACCTACCCTGATTTGATGGCTGCTGATATCCTCATCCATAAAGCCGCTAAAGTGCCGGTTGGCAAAGACCAGGAACAGCATCTCGAAATGGCGAGAACTTTTGCAAACCGTTTCAACCGCATTTACAATTGCAATTTATTTCCCGAACCGCACGCGTTTAATTTCGGAACTGAACTCGTGAAGATTCCAGGACTGCAGGGTGGTGGCAAGATGAGCAAAAGTGAGGGCGATAACAGCGTGATCAATCTTATTGATTCGCCCGAACAACTCCGGAAGAAAATCTCCCGGGCCGTAACTGATGCCGGGCCGACCGAAAAGAATTCCATTCCGCCACCACCGGTTCAAAATATATTCGACCTGATGAAGGTTGTTTCAACAAAAGAAACTTTACAGCATTTCACTGAAGCCCATGCCGATTGTTCCATCCGTTATGGTGATATGAAAAAACAACTTGCCGAAGACATGGTCGTTTACCTGACACCGATCCGCGAAAAAATAGAAGCGATAAAAAATGACGAGACACTTTTGAGTAACGTTGCTAAACTAGGCGCAGAAAAAGCGCGTGAGAGCGCATCGGCTACCATGAAAGAAGCAAGGGAGATCATCGGGTTTAGGCGATTTTATTGAGCCCCGGCAAAACCGTGTTTTTATAGGTTAAGAGCTATATAAATAAAACATATCCACAACGTTCAGATTTTGACTTCTAAGTAATAAAATTGCACACTATTAATTTTCAGAATATGTATTTAGCAATTGCAGGAAATATCGGGTCGGGGAAAACCACATTGACCACCATACTTTCGAGGCATTACAAGTTTGAGCCGCATTACGAGGATGTGGAGGATAATCCCTACATCAGCGACTTTTACGAGGATATGCAGCGTTGGTCGTTCAATTTGCAGATCTATTTTCTCAACAGCCGGTACAACACCATCCAGCAGTTGCAGAAGGGAAAGAAAAATGTCGTCCAGGACCGCACCATTTACGAAGATGCTTACATCTTTGCTCCCAATCTTCATTCGATGGGATTGATGAGCACCCGCGATTTTGAGACTTACCAACGTCTTTTTGATTCGATGACCTCTACCATCAAACCACCTGATCTTTTAGTCTACCTGAGAGCAACCATTCCGACTTTGGTCAATCAAATTCAAAAGCGGGGACGCGAATACGAAGACTCCATCCGCCTTGATTATTTACGCAGGCTCAATGAGCGATACGAAGCCTGGATATCCACCTACAAACACAAACTTCTTATCATTGAAGTGGATAACCTGAATTTTGCCGATAAAACTGAAGATATCAGCAACGTGGTGAGCCGCATTGACGCGGAAGTGAACGGATTGTTCTGATGACCATCTACCGGAAGGCAACATACAATGATGCTGCTTCGCTGGCTGAAATTTACAACTATTACATTCTCAACACCACAGCAACCTGTGATACCGAAATAAAAAATGCGGTTGAAAGAAAATTGTGGCTTGATGCTCACACCGGTAAATATCCCGTGCTGGTTTGTGAGGATAGCGGTCGTCAGATAATCGGTTTCGCATCGCTGAGTCGCTGGAGTGAAAGACAGGCATACGAAGACACGGCCGAGATTTCCATTTACATGAGAAATGATTTTACCGGCAAGGGTTTCGGGAAAATTTTATTTGAAAAAATAATTGAAGAAGGGAAAAAGTGTGGATTACACACCCTGGTTTCACGTATCACCACAGAAAATGAACTCAGTGTTAAACTGCATGAACAGTTTGGTTTTAAAATGATCGGCACGATGAAAGAATGTGGAAAAAAATTCGGCAAATTATTGGATGTGCACCTGATGCAACTGATTTATTCCTGAATAATTTCGAAATTCGCCAGTAAAATCCGCAGAATTGAATTACGCTCAAACTTTAGATTACCTGTATAAAAATCTTCCGATGTTCAGTCGCATCGGTGCCGCTGCGCTTAATGTCGGCAGAACCTATAGGTATCAAATACTCCTCGGTGG
>JBIOHI010000222.1:0-3158 GCA_044448845.1 Bacteroidia bacterium | reverse complement strand
GTCTGACAATTTTTTTGAAATAGTTATTAGTTAATGGTTAATAGTTTTAGTTTATTGGTTATTGGGTATAGTTTATTAGTTAGTTGGTTTAATCGAACAACAAACGACAAACTACAAACAACAAACTTTAAATATCTCCTAACTTTGGTCTTATGACGATCTCATCCACGTTGGCGCTATCTGATAACTCATAGCAATTCCAAATGGTTTTGGCGATATCTTCGGGCATAATGAAACGCGAATCCTTTACATCCGTATCGTGCCAGGAATCGGTGAGTGTAGCACCGGGTAAAATACCGGTAATGCGAATGCTTTTATCCATTGTTTCCATTCGCAATTGTTTGCTGAAACCTCTCAAAGCGAATTTGGAAATAGTGTAAGAGCCTCCGTTTTCGTAAGCATTCAGGCTGGCAATCGAACAAATATTAAACACGTGCCCTGATTTATTTTTGATCATGGCAGGAACGATTACCCGCGACAAAAAATAGGCACTGTATAAATTCGTTTCGATCAGCTTTTCGAGGTTGGTTTCAGGTTCGTGCAAAAGCGTTCCGGGAACAAAGGTTCCTGCATTATTCACGAGTATATCTACTTTAGAAAATTTTTCTAGCACATCCGCACCGAATTTTTTCACCTGTTCTTTTTTGGAAGCATCCGCATTCACAAAAAAGAAATGCTGTTGCGGGAAAGACTTTTCCATCCGCTCACGCATTCTTTCAATATCCGGTTTGGTGCGTGCAAAACCTGCCACGTTGAAACCTTTTTGCGCGAACCACTCGCAAACCCCCCTTCCGATACCCCGTGTGCACCCGCTGACCATGATTGTTTTCCGGTTTTTGTTCATTGTTGAAAATCTAAAAAGCGAAATTACAGGATACAATTAATATATTTACACGGTTTTTTAAAACACAAAAATATTCAGGCAATGATCTTTTTTGAGCATTTCGGAAATTACATTTTGTTCCTGGTAAGGTTGTTCAGCCGTACCGAGAAATTCAAGGTTTTTCTCAGGCAAACAATGTATGAAATGAATTCGATCGGGATCGGTTCCTTCGGTATTGTATCCCTCATTTCTGTTTTCACCGGAGCTGTTTCCACCATACAGATCGGCTTCCAGCTCGTAAGCGGCCTGGTGCCGGTTTACCTCATCGGGCGTATCGTGCGTGATTCGAATATCCTTGAATTTTCGCCAACGATCACCTGCCTGGTTCTTGCCGGAAAAGTCGGATCGGCCATCGCTTCCGAGATCGGTACGATGAAAGTGACCGAACAGGTGGATGCTTTGGAGATCATGGGTGTGAATTCGGCCAACTACCTTGTTCTTCCTAAAATTGTTGCGGGTGTGATCACGATTCCATTGCTGGTCACTTACGCCATGACTCTTTCGCTGTTAGGTGGAGTGATCTCGGGAATTTTATCCGGCATCATCAACCCGATCTATTATGTGAAAGGACTGCGCACAGATTTCATCCCGTTCTCTGTTTTCTTCGCCATGATCAAATCATTCGTATTTGCATTTATCATTACGAGCGTTTCCTCTTACCAGGGATATAAGACAGAGGGTGGTGCACTCGAGGTGGGTCAGTCGAGTACCCGTGCCGTGGTTTACAGCTGTGTATTCATCATTGTATTCGATTATATCATTTCTCAACTGCTGCTGCAACGATGATCGAAGTAAAAAATATTTCCAAATCTTTTGGTGATAAAAAAGTGCTCGAAGATATTTCAGCGCATTTTTATAAAGGGCAATGTAATTTTGTGATCGGAGCCAGCGGAAGCGGCAAAAGTGTGCTGATGAAGTGCATGGTGGGATTACTCGAAGTTGACCACGGTGAGATTTATTACGACAAGACCGATTTCGTGAGCCTCGGTTACGAGGAGAAAAAAATGATCAGGAAAGAAATCGGAATGCTGTTCCAGGGAACGGCTTTGTTTGATTCCCTTACTGTGGAACAGAATATTTCTTTCCCGTTAAAAATGTTCACCCAGATGAATGAAGAACAAATGAGGGAGCAGGTTAATTTCTGCCTCCAACGGGTAAACTTATCCAATGTTAATCACCTGTATCCTTCGTCGCTGAGTGGTGGAATGAAGAAACGGGTAGGCATTGCACGTGCCATTGCGCTCAACCCGAAATATCTTTTTTGTGACGAGCCGAATTCAGGCCTGGACCCCATCACTTCCCGGCTCATTGATGCACTGATCAAAGAGATCACACTGGAATATAACATCACCACCATCGTCAATACCCATGATATAAAAAGTCTTTTTGAAATGGGAGACAATATCATTTTCATTCACGGTGGAAAGAAATGGTGGGAAGGTGCCAAGGCTGGCATTCGTACTTCCGATTGCCGTGAACTGATCGATTTTATGAAAGCCTCAGAGTTTTAAGAAACCCGTTACTTTACCTGCTTTAAATTTAAATTATTTGTAAAATAAAAGCACTTTTCGTCAAAAGTATGATGCAGGTCACATTGAAATCTCATTCAATCAAATATATTTGACACTTTGAATGAAAGCTAAACTTATTTCAATTCTCCTCTTCGGGTTTATTTTATTTTTCGTACGGTGTCAACACAAGCCTACTGAAGAAATTATCCCCGCTCAATTAAATACAGGAACAGGCGGACCGGGCAATTATCCCGTAATCCCACCCCGTGATACTTTATGTTTCAGCAGCGATATATTGCCCATTGTGGTTTCAAATTGCGCGAAACCGGGATGCCACACTACGCTTAACTCCTACGGCTCGATCATGCAGATTGTCACTCCAAAAAATATCAATGCAAGCCGTTTGTATACGCAAGTGAGAACTCCGGTAAAGACTTCGGGCAATATGCCGCAAGGCGGTCAGATGGATACCGCTTCCATGAATAAGATCATCAAATGGATCAACCAGGGCGCCATCAATTCCGTTTGCAACAGTTGTGATACGGTGAATGTAAAATTCAGTACCCATGTTTGGCCGCTCATCCAGCAAAACTGCCTCGGCTGCCACGTGAGCAACACCACCATGCTGAACAATTACACACAGGTTAAGGCACAGGCCACCAACGGGCAATTGTTTTGTGCTATTAATCAAAACGGAGGTTGCAACCCGATGCCGCAAAATGGGGGCAAATTAAGTGCGTGTAAAATACGCATGGTGAAAATAT
>JBIOHI010000221.1:0-3179 GCA_044448845.1 Bacteroidia bacterium | reverse complement strand
TGCCTGGAGGAAGCCGAACTCATAAAAAAATCGCGGAACATTCACACTTTTTATATTTACGATATCCGCAACGACCGGAATTGGATGAAGAAAGCTTTAAAAACGCTTGGGAAAGATGTGTATATTACGTTTGATGCGGATGCATTCGATCCTTCGCTGGTACATGCGGTGGGAACACCTGAGCCCAACGGATTGTTCTGGAATGAAACACTGAATTTTCTGAAAATGGTGATTGATAATAAAAATATTGTTGGCTTCGATGTGGTGGAAATTGCCCCCGTCAAAGGTTCTATCCTTTCGGAATACACACTGGCAAAATTAGTTTACAGGCTCATCGGGTATCTTACCTTGAAAAAATGAAGCGTATCTATTTCGATAACGCTGCCACAACCCCGCTGGATGCTGAAGTATTAGTTGTGATGAATGATATTTTAAAAAACCATTTCGGAAACCCTTCTTCGGTTCATGCACCCGGGCGTGAAGCCAGGACGATTATTGAAGAGTCCCGTAAAACCGTTTCGAAATTACTGAACTGTTCACCGGGAGAACTGTTTTTCACTTCGTGCGGAACAGAATCCGACAACATGGCGATACGTAAATCGGTGGATGACCTGGGAGTGAAAAATATCATCACATCAAAAATTGAACATCACGCAGTGCTTCATACGATTGATGAACTCGGAAAACAGGGACGAATTCAAAAACATTTTGTGAATTTATTTGCAGATGGACAGGTTGATCATGATCAGTTGGAAAAATTATTAAAGGAAAACACAAAGGTGTTGGTTTCGCTGATGCACGTGAACAACGAGATCGGGAATCTTTTGAATTTGGAAAGAGTGGGAGGGTTGTGCAAAAAATACCATGCCTTGTTTCATTCCGATACGGTTCAATCTATCGGAAATTTTCCCATCGATCTGCAAAAGATAAATGTGGATTTCATTTGCGGAAGTGCGCACAAATTCAACGGGCCAAAAGGAACCGGGTTCATTTACATCCGTTCGAAAAATAAAATATCACCATTCATCACCGGTGGAGCGCAGGAGCGAAATATGCGTGCCGGAACCGAGAATACGGCCGGAATTGCAGGACTCGCCAAGGCGATGGAAATTTCGTACCGCGACCTGGAGGAAAATAAAAAGCATTGTTCGGAGTTGAAGAGTTATTTGAAAAGCAAACTGGAAGAAAAAATTCACGGAATAAATTTCAATGGCGATACTGGAGAAAATTCTTCCTATAAAATCCTGAACGTTTTATTTCCAGCCACACCGGTTGCGGAAATGTTCTTATACAAACTCGACATGGAAGGAATTGCCGTTTCGGGCGGAAGCGCCTGCGCATCGGGCTCGAACATCGGTTCACACGTACTCACCGCGTTGTGTGCGGATCCGTCACGGCCGGCAGTGAGGTTTTCGTTTGGAAAGCAAAATACGGTGGAGGAGGTTGATTTTGTGGTGGAGAAGATCGTTGAAATGTTTAAAGTTTGAAATTTAAAGTTTAAAGTTGTTAGCAACAGAAGACAGGAGGCAGCGGCAGTGTTGTATTCGGACTTCAAATTCGTGTTTCGTAAAACGTTTATGGTTTTCTAAAAATAATTAACACCAGTAAAAACAAATTTGAGTTGATAAAAGCCGAATAAATTTATTCTACAACCGAAACAAAATCCAATGAGCAACATCAAATTATTTGAAAGTAAAAAGATTCGTTCAATTTGGAACAATGAAGAACAACTATGGTATTTTGCCATAGTGGATCTAATAGCTGTCTTGACAGACAGTCCTGATCCGAAAGATTATTGGTACAGGATGAAAAAAAGAGAAAAGCTATCAGGGTTTGAGTTATCGACAATTTGTCGTGAACTGAAATTAGAATCATCGGATTGAAAATATTACCTAACCGATGTTGCCGAAGCGGAACAATTATTTCGTCTCAATAACTTAATAACCCAATAACCAATAACTAAAACTCAGAACGGATACCCGATTGCGAAATTGAACGTATTCTTCATCCAACTGTTGTTCACATTGGTGATGACCAAACGGTCGCTGAGGTTTGAATAACCGGGATTTAAAATGGGCACTGCAAAATCAAAACGGATGAGCACGATGGAAAAATTAAGCCTGATCCCAATTCCGGCATCTGCTGCAAATTCCTTGTAAAAACGGTCCAGCGCAAAGTCCGCACCCGGCCGTGTGATATCCGGTCTTAATGCCCAGACGTTGCCGGCATCTGCAAACAATGCGCCTTCAAACCATAAGTTGTAAACATTGAACCTGTATTCGCCATTCGCTTCCAATTTGATGTCGCCCGATTGATCAATTTGATTGGTCGCTGAATAACTTCCGGGTCCAACTCCGCGAGGATTCCATCCCCGGAGGTCGTTTGCACCACCCACAAAAAATCTTTTTTCGAATGGTGAATACAAAGGAGAGTTTCCGTAAGGAACAATAATTCCCGAAAAGCAACGGAAAACATAGGCGTTATTTTTATCGATGATCCGGTTGAAACGATAATCAATATCGGATTTTACGTATTGATAATAATTAACCCCGAATGCCTCGTAATGTCCGTCTGGACTTTTAGAACTGTTGAGCAGCATGTTGGCAGCAGTAAGTGTATTTCCTGCCCACTCGAGAGCATCCCATTTTACAAAGATGAAATTTTTTCCTTTCGCCACTGCTTTGTTCGAATAGGTAAAACCAAACCGGGCATCCATGATCACCGAATTGGAAAAAAGATTTTGAAGGAAAATATCCGTCTTGGCACGTTCGATCAAAATCGAGGAATTCAATTTGGTGCCGATCAGGCTGAATTCGAAGGGAGATACGAACCATGATAATAATTTTTTATTGAACTGGTAAACCAAACCGATGGTGGCTACTTTTCTTTCGTAATCGGAGTTGTATTCATAAATAGCCGAAGTGTTCAGGGTGGTCTTGGTGTTCACTAAGTTTACATTGTGATCGGGATCGGGCAAAAAAGAAAGTTGAGGCAATAAAATATGCGGTATGAGAATGGAAGCACTCAAGGATAATTGAGTGGCGCTGAATTTCACCCCCGTAAAAAGATTTCCCTGGAATTCAACGGAAGGACGGAAAGTAAGCTGGAATATCTCTGCGTTACGGAACACATTCTTGTTGTTGAACTGAATGGGTAAGCCGAATCCGTAATCCCTGTAG
>JBIOHI010000220.1:0-3214 GCA_044448845.1 Bacteroidia bacterium | reverse complement strand
GTGTTTTTACTTACCGGGATTGAAGGAAAACTATATCACCCGCTGGCATGGACAAAGACATTCATTATCATTATTGATGCTTTTCTTGCCATAACTCTTGCCCCTGTTCTTATAAGTTTTTTATTAACGGGAAAACTGAAACCGGAGAATAAAAATCCGGTCACACATAATCTTGAAAAAATTTATTTGCCAATAATTTCATGGTGTTTGAACTGGAAAAAAACCGTCATCGGTTTCAACGTTGTTGTCCTGCTAATAGCAGTCGGGATGCTGACCCGTATGGGTTCCGAATTTATGCCCCCGCTCGATGAAGGTTCCATTTTATTTATGCCGGTAACGCTTCCGGATGTTTCGAACTCCGAAGCAAAAAGAATTTTGCAGGTACAGGATAAAATTATCAAATCGGTTCCTGAAGTGGAAAATGTGTTAGGCAAAGCCGGACGTGCAAATACGGCAACCGACAATTCACCCATCAGCATGATCGAAACCATTGTTTTGTTGAAACCAAAAAAACAGTGGCGGGAAGGAATTACCAAAGACCAGATCATCAATGAACTGAATTCTAAATTGCAAATTCCGGGTGTTGTGAACGGTTTTACCCAACCGATCATCAACCGTATCAATATGCTTTCAACCGGAATTCGCACGGATGTAGGTTTAAAAATTTACGGGCAGAATCTTGATTCCATTTATGCTCTTGCGCTGAAAATGAAAAAACAACTGGAAGGAATTAACGGGATAAAAGATCTGTATGTGGAACCGATCACCGGTGGAAAATATATTGATATTGCCATAAAAAAAGAAGAGATCGGGAAATATGGTTTAAGTGTGGATGATGTAAATATGTACGTTGAAACCGCTTTGGGTGGAATGAATATTACAAACACAATCGAAGGTCGTGAACGGTTTACAGTAAATGCACGGTTCGCCCAGGATTATCGAAACAGCATGGAGGCGATAAGCCAGATCCCGGTTAAAACCCAGAATTACGGAACGGTCCCGCTTTCATCCGTAGCTGACATAAAAATTGCCGAAGGTCCGCCAATGATCAATTCCGAAAATGCGATGTTGCGCGGAACCGTGCTGTTCAATGTTCGGGGAAGAGATCTTGGAAGTACCGTGAATGAAGCACAACAAAAATTAAATGCACTTTTCTCAAAACTTCCGAAAGGATACAATCTCGAATGGAGCGGGCAATGGGAAAATCAGATTCGTGCAAACCACACACTGATGTTCATTTTGCCTATTGTTTTATTGATCATTTTCACGTTGTTGTTTTTTGTTTATAAATCCGTGAAAGAAGTTTTACTCACCATGATCACTGTTCCTTTTGCTTTAGCCGGTGGGGTTTACATGGTTTATTTTTATCACATCAATTTATCGGTAGCTGTTACCGTTGGGTTTATTGCCTTGTTCGGTGTGGCAGTTGAAACGGTAATGCTCATGACCATTTACCTGAATGAATACATGGAAAAACTGGTGGCTGATAAAGGGAATTCTTCGGAAACCATTTCAAAAACAGATCTGAGAAAATATGTTATGGATGGTGCCGTGCAGCGTTTGCGCCCGAAGTTAATGACCGTTTCTGTTTCACTATTCGGGTTGATCCCGATCCTTTGGGCAACCGGAGTTGGAAGCGATGTGATGCTGCCTATCACTGTTCCGTTGATAGGAGGAATGCTCACTTCAACTATTTATGTATTGTTTGTTACTCCTGTTGTTTTTGAAATGTCGAAAGAACATGAACTTAAAAAATTTGGAAAACTTATTCTTCCCGGAAAAAATGAAGACGAATAATAAAAATAAGGGAAAAGGGAAAAGGGAAAAGGGAAAAGGGAATTTGCATCTTGCATCCTCCATCATACTTTCTACTTTTTTCTTTTTTCTTTTTTCTTTTCAAACATCAGCTCAAACAGTCACTCTTGATTCAGTTTTGAATACGATCGAGAAAAATAATCCGATGCTGAAAATGTATGACGAACAGATCCGTTCAGCCAAAGATTATTCGGAAATGGCGAAAAGCTGGATGCCTCCTAAAGTTTCAACCGGGCCATGGCAAACGCCTTACAATGATTTTAAAGGAGGTATGTGGATGTTCACAGGAGAACAGATGTTTCCGAATTCTGCTAAACAAAATGCGAATTACAAATTCATGAACGGAATGTCCGCTGTTGAATCCCGCGAAAAAGGTGTTCAAAAAAACCAACTGATTTCTTCAGCAAAACAAAATTTTTATGAATGGATCATCTTAAAAAAGAAAAGTGAAATTCTTATTCAAACCGATTCTCTCTTAAGCTATATGATTGGCGTGGCAGAGGTTCGCTACACTTACAACAAGGAAAAGTTAAGCAACATTTATAAAGCACAAGCCGACCTGTACGAACTGCGAAACATGGAACTGATGCTTGATGGCGATATGAAGATGAAAAATGTGGAACTGAATACCCTGATGAATATAGATAAAAACCTGGTTCTGAATTTTGATACTTCCGTTTCCATAAAGAATTATGAATTGCAAACTCCCGACACCGCACTAATTTCTGCTACCAGAAGTGACGTGAAATTATTTGATGAAAAAATCAATCTTATAAAACTTCAGCAAAATTTTGAACGATCGAAACGGTTACCTGATTTCGGAATTTCAGTTACTCACATGCAAACTTTAAGTGACATGCCCGGGATGCCTAATCTGTATTCAGCCATGGCGATGGTTACTTTACCTATTGTTCCGTGGGCTTCGAAGGAATACACTTCGGTAATTAAAAGTTTGAATTGTAAATCGAATGCGGTGAATTATGAGAAACAATCTCTCCTTAACGAAACAGCGGGAATGATCTCTTCCCTGCAGGCTCAGATCAGGTCAACCAAAAAACAAATAGCAAATTTTCAAAACAATATCGTTCCTACCTATTACAAAAGTTACCAGTCATCCTTACGTGCATACGAAGAGAATACCGAAAATTTATTCATCGTTCTCGATGGCTTGAAAATGTACCTGATGTCGAAAATAAATGAATTGGATCAGCTCAACATCTTATTAAAATTACAGGTTAATTATGAAAAAGAACTCGAGATACGCTGATTATTGTTTTTCATTTAAACATAACCTGGCGACAACTATTTTTGCCACAGCTGCTGTTTTACTATTTTCCTTTTGCCGAAATGAACCGCGCGAAAAGCATTTTGAAAATTCGGCACAACCCGATCTGAATGG
>JBIOHI010000219.1:0-3277 GCA_044448845.1 Bacteroidia bacterium | reverse complement strand
TGCCAATGTCACGTCATTCCCACCAATATTTAGTTATGGTCCTTTTTTCATTCCAAACACCAATATTATTGGATTGAATATGGTGGTGATGAAAAAAATAAAATGATTTAAGAATTTTCTTACGAACCTACCGAAGCCCTGAGTTCGTGGATCTGGCTTTCCCACAAGGCGCGCGCATTTTTCTCATCAGCAGGATCTACAAAATCAATCACCACTAATGCCACATCATCTGTAAGTTCATCCTGGATGATCTCGAATTCGAAAAATTCATCGGGGCGTGAATCTTTCCATTTGAACTTGATGTATTTGTTCGGATTTTTTTTCAGTACTTCCGCTATCTGCTCGTCCTTGTCCCACTTGAATTTGAAAAGATTGTTGTAAATGTCCACATCATCCGCAAACCACGTGGCAAGTCCCGATGGGGTACTGATCGCGTTGTAAAGCATCGATGGAGAAGCTTTGATGTCGAACTCCATTCTTATCTTTTTCTTTTTGGGTATTGCCATTGGATCTTTCTTTGTTCTGAAAAACAGTTGTACGCTGGCAAATATAATTTTTTAAACCACTTAACAAATTTTTTTTAACTTATTTATTTGGGTGACTTTTATTAGTCATTAAAAGCGCCAGCATGGCGAAAACCGAATACAGAGACCAAACCAAAATAACGTGGTATGCAAAATTGATCAGGGTATCACTGGCCGAATGGGAATCGGTATCAATTTCAACAAACTCGTAAACCAGGTACGCAGCCGAAGATCCCAATGCTACCCAGGCAAGAACAGAGGATGGCAAAAAGAATATCCTCTTTTTCGTGAATGGTTTCCTGCTTTCCGGCATCCGGTCAGCTTTCCTTTTAATCAAGTTTTTTTACTTTTTTGATATGGATCGGGCCGACCTGTTTTTCTTCGATCTCGATCCGGTGCCCGTCCCTGATGATCACTTTCCGGGTTTTACGTACCAAATGATGATTGGTGGAATCCGCTTCGTCTTTATCCGTTTCATCTCCAATCGTAATATTTATTTTTCTCAATTCATCCAGGTCGTTATCATCGTCCTCATCGGTAGGGGTAGTTTTACAATCCAGGCAAACCAATCCTTCAGCATTCATCTTGAATGTTTTTCCTTCAATATATTTCTCGTCCGAAAACAAAAGGTTACGGTTGATCATCCTTCTCACCTTTTTGTCAATAATCACAATTGTTCCAGCAGGAATAAATAAATTCATCTTTACCTGTGGAAATTTCCATTTCGCTGATCTTGGAATAAACAATCCTTCATCGAAACTCAGCAGCGAATCGGTTACTTTCACTTCGTATTGAATTTGCGAAGCATTTTTTATTGCGTCAGGTTTGTCGGATCCTCTTGAGGTCTTTTTGATCTCAAGATAAGAATAAGCACTGTCTCCTGGGGTTTTCGATATCTTTAACTTTTGAAACGCATTCCAGATTCCTTTTTCTGTTAGTACGCTTACTTTTCCGAAATGCGTTTCCCCATTGCCGGAAGAAAAATACCCCGGGAAGCTGATCGAACTTGTTTCGGAAGAATCCTCGTTTGCAAAATCGAACTGATTTGCAACAAGGTAAAGGGTGTCTTGCCTTTTCACTGCAATAGTATGGGTGATCCCTGATTTATTTTCAATGCTGAAATAATATTCGCAACCTGCCACCAGCAAAAGGATCCACCCGATCGAACTTAAAACACCGAGCGTGCCGAAGATGAGTCCTCTTTTGAATCTCAAATTAAAGAGCAACCTCAACGCGGCTATGAGCAGCATCAATACCGGAACAAAAATCGCAAGGATGAATCCGGTCTTTAAAGCCAAATGCATGAAACCGTCATCAATGAACATATTAATCAGATCGTGGTACAACCCTACCCTCCCGTACCTGAAATAAAAGATCACGAACACTGCGGTGATGCCGAGTGCAGCGATCATAAGGCAAAAAGCAATTATTTTTCCGAACGCTTTAAATAACACAGAGATGATCTCGCCAAATGTGTTTGCTCCCCGTTTTACAATATCTTTCATTTCTTTTTTGAGATGAGGAGCATTTTGTTTTGCTGCATGAAAGGCTGATTTCACTTCGCGCTCAATATTCGAAACATCCACCGACTCGCCTTTCATCTGGAGTTTTTGAGCTGCGTTTTTTGTAATCGGAACAGCGATCCATAAAGCGATATAGATCCAGAATCCTACTCCGAAAACAAAAAGTGCCACCGCGAAGAACAAACGCACCCATACCGGATCGATTCCTAAATAATGTGCAAGCCCCGAACAAACTCCGCCAAGCACACGGTCATCCGAATCCCTGAATAGTTTTTTACTTTGGCGCAGATTGTTTGCTTGGGCTTCTGTTTCTTCAGCCGGCTGCATCACGATCCATAACACGACATACAATAAAATTCCGCTGCCGAAAATGAAAAAAGCAAAAAGAAAAACGATCCTCACCAGCGAGGTGTCGACATCGAAATAATCAGCAAGTCCTGAACATACCCCGCCCAAAACTTTATCACTTAAATTTCTCCTGAGTTTGCGGTCCCGGGAAGATCCGGCTTCACCGGATTTTTCTTCCGCCTGTTCCGCTCCTTCCATCTGGTTGGCATCTCCCATCACATTGATCACCTGGTCAGCCATGGCTTCATTCACTACTTCTTCGTTAGAACTTTGTTGCTGGCGAATGAGTTCGGCCATTCGGGCTTCAATATCGGCAATGATCTCGTTGGCGCCATCGGTTCCGGCAAAATGTGCTTTTAACCGGTTGATGTAATTGTTCAGTTTGATAAACGCGGGTTCATCAATGGTAAAAACCATTCCGCCCAGATTTACATTAAAGACCTTGTTCATACTTTTTGAATTTAGATTTATTTTTTAGTGACTGTTGCGCGGTTCACCGCTGTAACCAATTCATTCCAGGTTTCACTCAATTCTTTGAGCGTTTTCTTTCCTTCGGTTGTCAGTTGAAAATATTTACGTGGCGGACCCGAATTCGATTCGATCCACTGGTAACTGAGCAAACCGTCATTTTTCAGCCGCGTGAGCAAAGGATATAAAGTTCCTTCCACTACGATCATTTTCGACCTTTTCAGTTCTTCGATAATATCGGAAGCATAGACCTCGTCCCGCGAAATAATGGAGAGAATGCAGTACTCCAGGATTCCCTTCTTCATCTGTGCTTTTGAATTTTCAATGTTCATATTGTCTTTTTTCTTCCCTCTTTTTTAAATATCGGCACAAAACTATGCAAAAGATTGTACTATGCAATACATAGTACATAAT
>JBIOHI010000218.1:0-3281 GCA_044448845.1 Bacteroidia bacterium | reverse complement strand
CTATCCCTATATATCGACCAGATAAAAAATCTTTGTAGCAATAACAAAGTCAAATCTCTGTTTGCTTTCGGGTCGGTAACTACTGATAAATTCAAACCAGACAGTGATATTGACCTCATTGTTGAAATAGATGAAAAGGATCCTCTATCCTATTCGGACAGCTACTTTAATTTGAAATTTCAGCTTGAACAATTATTAAAAAGACGCATTGATCTTCTGGAACAAAAAGCCATTCACAATCCTTATTTAAAAAAGGAAATTGACCAGACAAAAGTTTTATTGTATGGAAAATGAGATCAAAGCCCGGCTTGAAGATATTAAACAAGCCATCAAAGAAATCAACGAATTTCTGCCCGATAAAAAGAATTTCTTCGAATTTCAGAAGGACCTAAAAACAAAAAGAGCTATTGAACGGAATGTTGAAATTATTGGCGAAGCTGTAAACAAAATACTAAAAGCTGACCCGGATTTCCCGATTCAAAATGCCCGGAAAATAGTTGACACCAGGAACAGGATATCTCATGGCTACGACAGTGTTTCGGAAGATATTATCTGGTCAATAGTTGTTCGCGATCTCGAAAAATTACAGCAGGAAATTAATGAGTTGCTTCTAAATAATTCCTTCCCGCACCCCTCCCGCGGGAAATGAAAAAATAAATTCTGAAAAAATATTACCTTGCAGGCATGTTATCACAACACGACATAGAAACCAAGTTACAACAAATAAAGCCGCTGCTTACCGACAAGTTTCATGTGAGCAGCATTGGCTATTTCGGTTCGTTTGCCACAGCGCAACAAACCGAGATAAGTGACCTCGACCTGCTGGTTGAATTCTCGCAGCCGGTGGGTTGGGAGTTTTTCACGCTTGAAAGCTTTTTAGAAAAATCATTAGGACTTCGGGTTGACCTTGTAACAAGAAACGCATTGAAAGATCGAATCAAAGAATCCATTCTAAAACAGGTAAAATACATTTGAACCCCAGCGAAAGAGACCCGGTTCTTTATCTTGAAGATATTTTACTTTCGATGCAGAGAGTCCGGGAATATATTGCCGGACTCGATTTTCAACATTTTAAAACAGATTATAAAACTGTGGATGCAGTGATCCGCAATTTTGAGATCATCGGTGAAGCTACTAAAAATTTATCGGATGAAATTAAACACAATCATCCCGTTGTTCCATGGGAAGAGATGTATCGCTTAAGGAATCGCATCACACATGAGTATTTCGCAATTGATTATGAAATTATCTGGGACATTGCAACAAAGCATTTGCCTGTGAATTACAAAGACCTGGATAAGGTTTTGGAACTCGAACGATTGAAAAGAAAGTAGTTCATTCCAGCATCTGCCGGAGGGAAATGAAAAAAACAAGTTGAACCTGGCACATCAAAAATATTTTATATTTGACTAAACTTTAACCACATGAAAAAACTTTTTTATGTATTGCTTGCATTTTATTTTTTGATTGCATGTAGTAAATCTTCTTCTGATAATTCAACTTCGCAAAATAACACGACTCCATGCACCGGTGCTCAGCAACGATCTGCGGTAGAAAAAATTCAGAAATTTCCGGCAGACTATCCTTTGAACACAGATATTTCGGGCGTGGCTGTTGATGCAAATTCTTCTAACATCATCAACGCAATAGGAGTTTACAGCGTTCACCCGGATTTCGGGAGCGGGCTTTATAACGGTGCTCCCATCGGAATTCCATTTTCTGCAGTTTGCGCAAGCCAGCCCAAAGTTCCCATCACGTATCGTGCAAACAGCTACGATGGAAATTACGGAACGGAAAGCGACCCCGGTCCGTTTCCCATTCCTGATTCTGCTGCCATTGAAGGAAACGGGAATGGCGACAGCCATGTTTTGGTGTGTGATGTGGAAAATAAAAAATTGTATGAATTGTATAACGCATCAAAAAATTCGGGAAGCGGGTGGTCGGCTTCATCGGGTGCGGTTTTCGATCTGATAACAAATTATTACCGCACAGATGGATGGACTTCAGCAGATGCAGCGGGTTTGCCAATTCTTCCATGTTTGTTGCGCTATGATGAAGTCGCTTCGGGAAACATCAATCATGCTATCCGTTTTACTTTAAGTAAACCGCATGTGTTCAACGGATATGTAAATCCGGCACGGCACAAGGTGAGTGGTACCGGTGCGGCAAATTTATCTTTGCCGATGGGTGCACGCATTCGCCTCAAATCTACATTTGATGCCAGTTCGTATTCTGCAAACAATAAAGTGATCCTTACCGCCCTGAAAAAATACGGATTGATATTGGCTGATATTGGTTCTGATCTTTATATCAGCGGAGCACCCGATGAACGCTGGGATAACAATGAACTCAATCAATTGAAAAATCTAAAGACCACGGATTTTGAAGTAGTGCAGATCGGAACTATAAAATAATGAAACGTCAATTATCGGTTGCTGATTTGAACTTCAGAATAAGAGTGAATTGAATGCTGGTCAGTTATCTCATTAATGTTACATTACCTGCAAGACTGAAATATTTTCCGTGGTATCCGGTTCCGGTAACAAGGTAACCATAAACATCAGCCTGTGCGGGGGCTCCTTTAAAAGTGCCGTCCCATTTGAAATTGGTATCATTTGATTTGAACAGGATAGCACCCCACCGGTTGAAAATGATGATCTCAAAATCAACGATGTTTAAAACAGTTGCAAAGAAGTAGTCATTTGTTCCGTCATTATTCGGAGTAAAAGCATTTGGAATGAACAATGCTTCTCTTACCCACGCCTCGATTGTTTTTTTGATAACACTCTTGCACCCGGTAACCGTATCAACAGTTGTTAAAGTTACATCATAAAATCCGGGAGCCGAATACATTCTTGTTGCATTGTAATCCATATCCATGTCACCGTCAAAATCCCATTGAAACCAGTTGCCACCTAAAGAATGGTTTTTAAACATAACGGTATCCTCGTCCACGTAAATTTTTTCGTGCTGGTAAAAATAATTGAAATCTGCTTTGGGAATGGTGTTGGCTATAACTTCAGAAGAAACAGAATCCCTGCATCCGTTCGCATTCTGAACAACGAGTTTTACTTTAAAGGTTCCGGGATATAAATAAATATTAGAAGTGTTAGCATTGCTTGAAGAATTTCCATCACCAAAACTCCACGAATATTTATATCCCGGTAATTGCTGGTTACCGGTAAAGTTGACGGATAATGGAATGCAGCCGGCAAAAGTGTTGGCACTCAACACCGGCTTAACGACTGAATCAACATACACATTCATAGTTACAACACTGT
>JBIOHI010000217.1:0-3358 GCA_044448845.1 Bacteroidia bacterium | reverse complement strand
CACCTTGTATTTCCCGGAATTGTTGGTTGTGAAAGCAACGTAATCGCCCTTTGGAGAAACTTTCATTTGTGGTTCCACGTAAGGGCGAAGTCGTTTTTTAATTTTAAAATCGATACCTGTCATCGATCGGTTGAGTTCTTCTTTCGCATATTGTTCCTGGTAAAATTTAAGCCAGTCCTTGAGGGTTTGATTCAGGTCGTAACCGGTCACATAATTCAGCGCGCTTTCAAAATTCCTGCTCAACCGCGTTACGTAAACCATGTTCGCTATCACTTCGGTGCCATACTTTTCGACTAAAAATCTCCAGAAGGAATGGCCTGCAAGCACCTGGTCGGTTTGAGCCAGTCGATTAAATTTCTTAAATTTTTTGTTGAGGATGATGTCCTTCATGCGGTTGTCATTCTCAACATCCCAGTCCTTGCCGAGATAAGAAGTTAGCCCGAACAACTGCCAGTCGGCAAGATTCAACAATGCAGCATTCTGAAGTCGTTCCTGGATTGTTCCTCCAAAAATGATCTCGTTGATGAGCACAAGTGCAACACCGGATTTGATCTGCCTGAGAAAATGATCGTGGTTCCCATTGAAATAAATAAAGATTTTGTTGTTGACCACCTGCGTGTAGCCACCAATATTTGCGGTTGATTGGTAAATGCCGAAGTTGGCCTGTTTGTAGTCGGACAGGGAATTGTAACAGATGATCTCTACTCGTCCGCTGAGGCGGTGGTCAATTAATTTTTCGATCCCGTTGAGTTGTTCTTCGGCATTGCGAACCGCAAACGTCCCGAGTTCTCTTCCTCCCGAGTAAAAGAAACCGTCAAAGTTTTCAGTGCGCACGTACGACCATTCGAAGTTACCGTATTGCACACGGTTTTGCCCGAACTGGGTGTACATTCCCTGGGAAAACGAATCATGGGAAATGAGAACGTAAACCGCAGCAAGAAATATTTTTAAAACAATGTGAAAAAGTTTCCTCTCTTTCAAATCAGGAGCTTGAATAACCTACCAAAAATGCGGTTTTTCTCCAAAGAAAACAAGTTAAATCTTCCTCTTCATTATTTAATCCGGGATTTGACAAACAAAAACGCTACGCTAAAATTGAGTGAACAAAGACGATTACTCCTTTCTGTTTTTTTAAATTCATTTGATAAAATCAGATTTCGGCAGATGCAGATTACAGGAAAGTGTGCGATATATTAATTTGTTATTTAATGAACCTTTAACTAAATTTTTTTTTAATGTCAGGTCATTGTTTTTTATCAATTAAAAATTAATCTTTGGTTTGTTCAATTTTTATGAACTGAAAATTTTTATCACATCAATAATTTTAATTATGAATTTCAATAAAAAATTGCAGGTCAGAGAATCTTCCGTTCGAATTGCTTTTTATTCCTCGCTCTTATTATTGGCGATGATCGTTTCCATAACACGGTCGGAAGCCCAGTGTTACCAAGCACCGGCATATTGTACCAACATTATTGCAAACAATAATGCCAATTACGGAATGGGCATCCAGAATGTTTCGCTTGGATACAGTGCATCCAATTACCTGATCAATAATTCAACCTCACCGGGTACAGGAACACAGATATATTTCAACTACACCAACATGGTGGACACCGCTTACCCGGGATCAACTGTTTATTATTCCATCAAAGGGGGATCAAGCAACCAGACCCAGGTACGAATTTATATTGACTGGAATAATGATGGAACATTCAATACTTCAGCACCGGAATTAGTAGCTACCCTGGCTAACATGACAGTTCCCAATACCATTACCACGGGAACTTTTGTGGTTCCTACAAGTGCTACAGTTGGTGTTTACCGTGTGCGAATCGCGAGTGACGGGCAGGGCATCATTCCATTGCCTTGCGGTCCACTGACCTATTCAGCCGAATTTGAAGATTATACATTGTTGATTCCCGCATCTTCTGTTGATGCAGTTTCAGCCGGTTTCACATCACCGGGAATGTTCATTGCGGGCAACAATACCATTGGATTTTCTTTCACCAACATTTCAAGTGCAACACTTTCTTCCATCAACATCGGTTATCAGCTTGATGCGAATACTCCGGTCACACAATCTTTGACCGGGTTGTCGGTAGCACCCGGAGCAACTTATACAGCCACGTTTTCAACTGCATTAAATATTTCAACCATTGGAACCTTCAATCTGAAAACCTGGCAAACCAATCCAAACGGAGCAGGAAGTGTAACTCCTGCAAATGACACGATCTGCCGTACCGTGATCACTTATTGTTCGGGGGCATTGAGTGGAAGTTACACCATTGACCCTGCAGGAAGCGGTTCAACAAACTTTCCTCGATTCGGTGCGGCCGATTCGGCTTTGATGTCGTGCGGAGTTTCGGGCCCGGTGGTTTTTAACATTGCAGCAGGAACATTTACCGAACAGGTTTATATTTCAAATATTACCGGAGTATCGGCAACCAATACCATCACTTTTGACGGAGGAGCTGGAAATGCGTCCACGCGGATTCTTGCGTATTCAGCCACTTCTGCAGCACCTTACACGGTTCGAATGGATGGAGCCAATTACATCACGTATAAAAATTTAACTATTCGAGGAACGAGTGCAACCGATGCGTGGGTGGTTCATTTCCTCAACGGAACCAACAACCGCGTAAATAATTGTGTGATCGAAATTACGGGAACAGGTGCCACTTCGGGTAATGGAAATTTATGCCCGGTGGTGGTCAATGGAAGTGCGGGAAGTATTTCAACAGCCTCAACAACCGCAAATAATATCACGATCGACAGTTGCACGCTCAATGCAGGTTATTACAGCATTTGTTGCGCCATGAGTACTTCGGCCAATTTGCTGAACGTGATTGCAAACACGTTGAGCAATGCGTATCAATACGGATTTTACAGTTTGAATACTTACTCGCCACGTATTCGCGGCAACACTTTTAACCTGCGTACAGCGATCACTTCCAATTATGGAATTTATTTGCAAAGCTGCAACAACTCCGGTTCGGATTATTATGAAATATCAAGAAATAAAATTCTCAATGCGGGGATATATGGAATGTACCTGAATTCGAATTCGAATGGTGGTACAGCAACTAACCTTGTTATTAATAACATGGTAGGTGGCGGATTCCGATATACTTCGGGAGCCATGGGAATTTATCTTTCATTCTGTACCAAAACGAATGTATATCACAACAGCATCAATCTCGATGTGGCAGGAACCAGCGGAACCAGCGCAGCATTATACATTAATTCGGGAAGTTTGAATGATATTCGGAATAATCATTTGGTGATAAGTAATACGCTGGCAACAGGAACTTATTCTTTGTGGCTATCGGCAGCTTCGGTCGTTTCTAATTTAGAT
>JBIOHI010000216.1:0-3383 GCA_044448845.1 Bacteroidia bacterium | reverse complement strand
CCGTAAGTCACCATCGGTAATGATACCGGTAATTTTATTTTGATCGATCACAACCGCCAAACCTAACCGCCCGCTGCTCATAGTGTTTATAACAGTTTTAACGGAATCGCTCAACTTCACCATTGGAAGATCTTTTTTGAACATCGCATCTTCAACGGTTGTTAACAGTTTTCTTCCCAAACTTCCTCCCGGGTGAAACTGAGCGAAATCTTCCGGCTGAAAATTTCTTGCTTTCATGAGCGCAACCGCAAGCGCATCGCCCATAGCAAGTGTTGCGGTAGTGGATGAAGTGGGTGCCAACTCGAGCGGACAAGCTTCTTTATAAACTTTTACATTGAGGTGAAAATCCGAATTCTTTGCAAGGGTTGAACCTGGATTTCCCGTGATACCGATAAATTTTATTTTATTGGTTTTGAAAAACGGGATCAGTTTTAATAATTCTTCTGTTTCACCCGAATAAGAAATTCCGATGACCAAATCCAGATTTTTTACCACACCCAGGTCACCGTGAAATGCTTCCACCGGGTGCATGAAAAAACTTGGCGTACCAGTGCTCGCGAGTGTCGCGGAAATTTTCCTTCCGATCAAACCCGATTTTCCCAAACCTGTAACAACAACTCTTCCCCGGATATTTAAAATGGCATCAACCGCTTTGCTAAAATCTTCGGTTAGTTGATCACTCAAATCCGAAACCGATTTTGCTTCGATCTTAAAAACATCTTTCGCGTTAATTATATGCTTACTGTTTCCCATTCAAACAAAGATATTTATTTCCACAACTATGAACTATAATCCATGATCTATAAACTTGTAATCTTAAACTCCGTCCTCCGGTTCTTCTGCCTTCCCGGTTCTGTCTTGTTATCACCCACCGGCTGCGAGTCGGCATACCCTTTAAAACTTAACCTGAATTCTTCAATTCCATTCCTGATAAGGTAATTATAAACTTCTTTTGCGCGATTGGCAGAAAGAATGCTGTTCCTCGCCTTATCACCTGTGTTGTCTGTGTGGCCGCCAATTTCGATCCGTACATTCGGATTGTTCTTCATGAACCCTATCAGTTTTTCGAGTTCCACTTTTGATTCATCACGCAAAGTAAATTGATCCACGTCAAAGAAAATATTTTTCAGGATCGTTTTTTCTCCCGCCAGGATCGGGTTGAGCGGAACATTGAGCGTCAACGGTTCGACTGCGGATTGTTCTTTCAGTGCAAAATTTTCGGAATAAAAAAGGTACCCGTCACACGACACATTCAACGCATAATTTTTATTCCCCTGCAGGCAGGCAATGTAAACACCGGTTGCTTTGTTGGATGCCGTAATTATGTAAGGTTTGCCGGTTTCGAGATCGATCAGTTCCACACTTGCGCGAAGTTTTTTCAACGTGCGCGAATCGTAAATGATCCCTTTGAGGTAACCGGTAGGATTTGCCCTTAAATTTTCCGGTAACACAAACGAGTAGATATCCAATCCTCCTTTACCCTCGGGACGATTTGCATAAATGTACGCATCTTTTCCATTGGATGAAACCACTATTCCGCGTTCTTCACTGTTAGAATTGATCGGGTATCCAAGATTCACCGCTTTTCCCCAGCGACCATCCGGTTGCCTGCGCGACATGTAAATATCAACGCCACCCATGCCCGCATGTCCATCGGACGAGAAAAATAAAGTCTTGTCATCCTTACAAATAAAAGGGCATTCTTCGTAACCGGAGGTGTTGATGTTGGGTCCCATATTGATTGGTGGTGACCAATGACCTTTGTTATAAGTGCTGTACCACAGATCATATCCACCGAATCCACCGTCACGGGCACTGCTAAAGTAAAGCGTCTTGCCATCAAATGAAACCGAAGGTTGTGACTCCCAACCGCGGGTGTTGATCGGAAAGCCAAGGTTTCGCGGGCTTTTCCAGGTGTTGCCGTCCAGCGATGAAAAATAAAGATCACAACTTCCTTCTCCTTCGGGACGGTTACACTCGGTAAAAAAAACATATTGTCCGTCTGATGAAATGGATATCATTCCTTCGTTGAGTTCTGTATTTATTGGTGGCCCCATGTTTTGCGCGAGACTCCACCCGTCCTTCAATCTCGTACTGATGTAAAAATTTTCATCCCTGTCGTGATCCTTCCGGGTAAATATCATGGTTTGGTCATCAATGGTAACTCCCGGGCAATATTCATCCATTGCAGTGTTAATATTCGATCCGAGGTTTTTAGGTTCAAACACAACCGGGTGTTTTTTTGCTTCGATGGAAAAGATTGCGGTTGATTTTATTTTTTCAACTTTCCACTTTTCAATCTGGTATCCCTGCAACGAATCATACGAATTGATGTAATTCAATGCCTGCTCATAATCACCTGCCTTATTGGCGGAGGCGGCAAGTTTGTAATAAGGTATTTGAAATTTCCGGTTGATGCCTATCACATTCTTGTAAATGTCGATGGCTTCTTTGAACTGTTCATTTAGTTCCCGGATATCAGCTATCAGCAACCAGGCATCAATGAAATTCGGATCTTCCTTGGTAGCTTTTAACAGTGACTGCAAGGCATGTATATAATCCATGGAAGTGTACAACTTAATAGCCTCCCCAAAATATTTCTCCGATTTGGAATTTTTGGTGCCTGTGAAAATATCTTTTTGTGCGAGGGCCGAAAAAGAAATGATCAGACTGAAAAAGATGAAACTAAACTTCCGCATATTAAAAGGTGCAAAATAAAAAGATTTATTCAGGAAAAGTTATTAAAATAAATTTACGTGAAAATGCCTCTTGATTAAGGGATCTTCATGAATTTATGCACCTGCAGTGAAATCCTCCACTTCGGGTTTTGCTTTACATACTCAGTAATCAACGGAAGCATTTGCTCCGACTTGCTCCATTCAGGCTGAAAAAACAAATTACAACTTTTTGAAACTTTTCCGGCATGCTCTTCCGCCCACTTAAAATCGGTTTTATTAAAAATGATCACCTTCAATTCGTCTGCTTCTTTCAAAACTTTTTTCAAGGGTGCTTTGAATTTTTTAGGAGAAACACAGACCCAATCGATCTTTCCGGTTAATGAATACGCACCGGAAGTTTCAATATTCACCTTTAACTTTTTTTTATGAAGTGCTTTTGTAAGTATTGTGAGATCATGCATTAACGGCTCTCCCCCGGTGATCACAACTAATTTCGCTCCTGATTTTTTTGCTACGGTTGCCAGTTCATCCACGCTCATCAAAGGATGTTTTGATGCATCCCAGCTTTCTTTCACATCGCACCACACACAACCTACATCGCAACCTGCAAGACGAATAAAATAAGCAGGTTTGCCCGAATGAAATCCTTCACCCTGGATGGTGTAGAAGTGTTCCATCACGGGGATGTTTGTTGTTTGTCGTTTG
>JBIOHI010000215.1:0-3385 GCA_044448845.1 Bacteroidia bacterium | reverse complement strand
TGAAGGTATCGTGAACGGAAGGTATCAAAATGGTTTTGCTGATGTAGCCGATCAAGCCAAAACCCAGCGTGACTTTTTGATTTTTCTTAACATAAAAAACAAACCGTCCCTGCTCGTTGGTGATGGTTCCCTGTTTTAAACTGGCTATCCCTACACTCACAAATGACAAAGGTTCATGGGTGACGGAGTCGGTAATGATTCCCCGGATCTGCTGTGCGGTCAGCAACCCAAATGAGCCCACAAGAATGAAAAGCAGCAAAAGTTTCCGGTGCATATTCCTGTTCGTATTTTTTTGATCATTACGAATGTAACCCAAGTTCCGGATTTCGGAAATGATTTCGTGTTTTCTAAATTAAAATTATTTGTCAGCAAAATTTCCTTAATTTGTTTGAATGAAATGGTTTCACTCATTTGTAATCTGCGTGTTGCTGGCCGTGCTGCTGTTCGGCACCGCTTCTGCACAGGTTAATATCAAAGGCCGGGTGATCGACCAGGTCACCAAAAAACCGCTGGTAAAAGCCTCGGTCATTTTGATCGGAACAGATCAATCGGTTGTCACGAACATCGAAGGGAAATTTACATTTTATTGTGAACAGTGCAGGAAAGACCGGGTAAAGCTTATGGTAAGTTTTGTTGGTTACGGTCGGCAGACTTTTACGTTTGATCTCACCGAACCGCATGAACTCTTTATTTCGATGAGGAGAATTGATTTTACACTTTCGGAAGTGATCATCGTTCCCGAACAGTTAAAGTATTTTTTTTATGGTTCTAATGAAGCGCAGGTGCAGGATTATATTTTCGTAAAAGATTCCTTCTTAATCGCTTCCTATGATTTTAAGGTGGAGAAAACCTTTATTGATTACCTCGGT
Organism: Bacteroidia bacterium; assembly: GCA_044448845.1. Taxonomy (GTDB): domain Bacteria; phylum Bacteroidota; class Bacteroidia; order UKL13-3; family UKL13-3; genus CAIUEQ01. Next base: position 2,516 of record JBIOHI010000215.1, on the reverse strand, counting down.
AAATCAAAAAACAGTATTTTCACACATGAATTTGTTAATCCTTTGTTTCGAAAATTTTATGTGAGTTGTATCAATAAATATTATGCGGAAGCATCAGATGAAGTGTTTGAGATCAGTTTTAAGAAGTCGAAGATCAAATTGGATTCGGTTAAATTTGATTATTTCGAAAAAACCATAAAACATTATGTTGGTTACAGTGAACCTTTTTTTTACATCACGCAATTCCAGGCAAATAATCTTGTACAGGGATTTTTCACTGAAAACACGGAACAAGATAAAATAAGTGAAATACCTTTTGCAAAAGTAGTCCGCGAGAATGACCTGACGCAACGCAAGATATTAAGAGAAACAAAAATTTATCAAATAACCGATCAACCGAACAAGCCAAACACCAAACAGGATATCAATTCTCCGGCTTCTGATCCGAAAAACCCGACATTCGATAATCCTTCATACCGGCCGCCCCAAGATGAAGGGTATTATTCGGAATCAACCAATGAATTCGGCCAACGGACCTTTCAGACGATGTTTTTTAAAAGGGATTTCGCACCGTTTTATCTCATCGATTCCACCATTGTTCTTATTAACTATTACCAGAATTTTATTGAAAGGCATAGCATCAACGGAAGGCCAATTGATACGATAGCTTTAAAAATCGGCAATACCGGTAAGAGGAGTATTCAGACTTTCCTGGATGAGGCGACAAAGAAAATTTACTATCGGAAAGAAGATGAAGATTCCACTCAAATTTATGAATTGAACATTTTAAACGGGAATGGAAAAAAAGTAAAAACTGTTTCCAGGAAGGAAATATTCAATATCAAGATCCGGAATGATTTTGTGTATTATCTTTTCAACCCGCCTGTAACTAATAATTTATTTTTGTTCTGGTAAAAACTTGAATAATTAATAAAAACTCCTATACTTTTATTTTCCTGTTGCAGGTTTTTTTTGCAGCAGCTCAACCAACCGATTATTCAAAGATCGTTGATCCGTTCATTGGAACCGGTGGACACGGGCACACTTTTCCCGGAGCGGTGGTACCATTCGGAATGGTGCAGTTAAGCCCCGATACACGGCTTGAAGGCTGGGACGGTTGCAGCGGTTATCATTACTCAGATTCGGTGATTTATGGTTTTTCCCATACCCATTTGAGCGGAACCGGTTGCAGCGATTATGGTGATGTGCTGATCATGCCCATGATGGGTAATTCAAGTTTTGATAACAAAATTTATTCATCAAAATTTTCTCATACAAAAGAAAAAGCACATGCCGGATTTTATAAAGTTCATTTGGATGATGACGATATTGATGTAGAATTAACAACAACAACCCGTGTTGGCTTTCATAAATACACTTTTAACAAAAGCGGAAAAGTTCATTTCATCCTTGATTTATTACATCGGGATAAATTGTTGGAAGGACGAATTCTGGACGTTGCCAACAATAACAAAGCAATAGAGGGTTTTCGAAGAAGTGAAGCATGGGCTAAAGATCAGCGTTTGTATTTCAGAATAGAATTTTCAAGAGAGATTTTGTTAAAGCAAAGATTACAAGAATTCATGAGACCTGGTCAGGAAACAAAAGGGGCATTTTCATTTGATGTAAAAAAAGGGGAAACAATTTTTGTGAAAGTTTCCTTGAGTGCAGTTGATTATGAAGGTGCGAAAAAAAATATGGAAGCCGAATTGCCCGGCTGGGATTTTGAAAAAACAAAACAACAAGCGGAAGCACTCTGGAATAAGGAATTGAGTAAAATTCAGGTGAAAGGCGGCACACGTGATCAGCAAATAATTTTTTATACAGCGCTTTATCATTGCTTCATTCATCCAAGTATTTACAACGATGTTGACGGAAGATATCTTGGAAGAGATTTTCAAATTCATCATGCCGACAGCTTTAATTATTACACTGTTTTTAGTTTGTGGGATACGTTTCGTGCATTGCATCCGTTGTTCAATATGGTTCAACGTGAACGGAATTTAGATTTCATAAAAACTTTTTTGGAGCAATACAAACAGGTTGGAATTTTGCCAATGTGGGAGCTTTCATCCAACGAAACCAATTGCATGATCGGTTATCATGCGGTGAGTGTGATAGCTGATGCCTACGCAAAAGGGATTCGTGGTTTTGATCTTGACCTTGCCATCGAGGCATGCGAAAAATCTGCCAAGTATGCCCATTTCGGAATTCCGCAATACCGCGAAAAAGGGTTTCTCGAAACGGAAGATGAAAACGAATCGGTAAGTAAAACTTTGGAATATGCGTATGATGATTGGTGTATCGATCAGTTAAAATTTTTTAGAAGCGGCAGGTCAAAGAATGAAGACTATATTTTTGAAAAAGGTTCTTATTCATGGCGAAATTTATTCAACAGCCAGAGTGGATTTATGCAGCCCCGCTCCAATGGCGGCTGGTACAAACCTTTCAACCCAACGGAAGTAAATAATAATTACACCGAGGCAAACGCGTGGCAATATTCTTTTTTTGTTCCTCATCAAGTTAACGGATTGAGA
>JBIOHI010000214.1:0-3405 GCA_044448845.1 Bacteroidia bacterium | reverse complement strand
GGTATTGACCGCGTTCTTCATAACCCGAACCCCAATTCACCACGATACGCATAGTGCGGTTGTGTTCGTTCCGGATCTTATACCCGGCCTGCAGCGTTTGTGTCGAGCCGTAATTGAATTCCCCGCGGAGTTTCAGGTCACCGGCCCAGAAAAATGCGCATTGCTTTTTCCCTTTTTCCGACCAACCGGGAAATCGGTAAATGTCGTGTTCAAATCCGAATTGAAGCATCGGTGTTTCCGAAAGATTATAAGCGTTAGTGGCATCGGTGGTCTTGAAATTATGGTTGAAAATAAATCCTGAATAAAACATGTACCGGTCTGCAGTGTAAATTCCATACAGCGAAAAAAAATCTCTCACGTAATTGATCACGGGTAGCTGATCGATCACCGCATCATCCGAAAAATGCTGGCTGGTGTGGCCATCATCAAACCGGATGCAAAATTTATCAGTGATCTTGTAATCAAAAAAAAGATTCACAAAAAAATCGGTATTGAGCAATGTACCACCGTTTGCATAGCGAACGAGTGTTGTATAAAGAGTAGCGGCTGCGCTGAACTGAAAAGTTCTTTTTTTTCCGCTCGCATTTAAAACCGGGAAGATGCCTCCCATGCTCCCCAGCACTTCACCTGTTCCGATCACATTGCATGCGGTTAGCCGGTGTGCCCGCTGATCTGCTGTGAACAAAGGTACCAGGCTTTTTGCAGGAAGAAATTCCCATTGTGTTTTTTTTGCAGAGTCCGATTCATTCCCGGTGCCGATGGCTTTCGCATCGAATCCGGAAAGGCTTGGTAAAAGTAAAAGGGTTAGAAATATTTTATGCATCAATGATAATTTTCCTCTTTTTCAAAGCTACCTGATTTGAATTTATCTGCTTATTAAAATCTTTACAGGCAAACTCAAATTTCCGGAGGCATCGGAAAAACGTAAAAAATAAATTCCGCTGGAAATGCCTGAAATGTCTATGGATACAGGTGACCCATTATAATCCGCGGTTTGCTCAAGCAGGGTCTTTCCATCCAGGTCGAATAAACTGAACTGAAGTTTTTGAACCGCGGTATTTTTGAAACGGATGCTTATTTTTTCGCTTGAAGGATTCGGGTATATGCTGAAAGAATTGCGGTCGTTGAAAATAGTTTCTACACCGATTCGGGAATTATCAAGTACAAAGCTGAATTTTCCGGCACCTCCGAAATGCACAGTGGAAGCGAGAGCAACCGTGTCGTAAACTACGCTCAACACGTTATCGCCAAAGAAATTAAAAGTGTATTCGCCCGTATAAAAGATCACCGTTCCACTGTCACCGCAGTAACCCGAATACGATTTCGCACCGGTTTGCAAATATTGAATATTCATCGGTGCAGAAGTGGTAAGTAACGTTTTTGTATTTTGTTTGAGTGATGTTCCTTTGTACATGAACAGATCCACGATGCTTCCGCCTTTCTCTGAGGTCCAGAAGAACTGCGCGTCCGTTACAAAATCATTTTGCAACCCGGTGGTTGCTTTTGGAATGGTGACCAGGTTGTTGTTCGATTTTGAAACCGCGATGTCGGTGTACCCGTTGTCTGAATATTTCAAAGCGGTGGTCCCGGCAATATTCAGCACATTCGAAGCAAGCGTATCCGTGCTGATATTTTTAACGCCCTGCAAACAACTCATGAAAGTTGCATTCCTGGTGGAAATAGTGAATGCGATCAGCGTGGTATGCGTGTTGAATGTGCGGTAAGTAAATTCATGGTAATTGGTCTGCTTCGAAAATGCGATCGGCACATCGGAAGTGATATGCGAGAACAAAACCGAATTGTTTTTTTTCCAGTACGACCGGTTATTGGCGGTGAGATCATAATAAATTCCACTGGTTGCATTTCCGCCCGCGAGTCCGAACCCGTGAAGCTGCCATTGATACGACTGCGGAACCGAACCGTAAAGGTGATCAATGAGCAAAAAATATCTGTTCCGCACGTGCATCACTTTCCGGTTGATATCGGTGTTAAGGTAATTGGTTCGCAACTCAGCGTAGTTTTGTACGGGCGACTGGAAATATTTTTCGATGTAACAATTGGCACCGTTGCTCATTCCCGGAATTCCCTGCAAAGTGCCCTGCCCGTTCACCAAAAGCATGCTGTGATTTTTTGCCTGGTCCACCGAGTCGCGCATATCATAGGCGAGGTAACCGGGAGTGAGCGCCATGTTTTGCCCGTTCACCATCATAAAAAAAGCACCGTCATCGGCCTGGTTATGGGCGTCAGAAGAAAGCAAAGCAGAACCGTGTTTCCCGGTGAGGGCAAAATAATTTGCCGTTGAATCGGAACCCGAACGGAAAACCGCAATACCCGATTCCGGCATCACACAGAACGAAGTGTCCTGTGGAACCGTTGGCGTTACATTGGCCGAAATGTAATTGGCACGCATGTCCGTTACAAATTGCAACTGCTGGTTGAGCGAATTGGATTGCAGCGGATCGAACTGCGAGAACCGGACCTGCCAGTTGTATTTCGCGTTTCTTAATATGGCGAGTTCCGGGAAACAACTGTAAACATAAGAGTCTTCGATCGAAGGCATTCTCCCGTCAGGATATTTAACGGCATACGCCCAGTCGTAAACTTTCACGTAATTGGTATCGTACCACGGATTGCGGATCTTCACATTGATGGAACAGTAAACATAAGTGAGGGAAGTATCCGGCATGAATTTACCGATGGTTTTAAAAAAGGGAAGCAGGTTCACGAATGCGTAGCGCATGTAATAAGTTCCTTCGGCATAGCCGCCATAGGTTCCGATAATGGATTGTTTGCGGATATCCCAGAACATCACATTGAAAATATTCCACATCGAAATATTGATCCAGTTGGTGGGAGAAAATTGCCCGGTGTCATTGATGTCATTCAAAATTACCGCTCCCATTCCAATAGCAGCAGCGGTCATCAGGGCATGATTATTTTTTACGCCCTGGAAAAAAGTACTGCCGAGCACGTTTTTATTTGCCTGATAATATAAATTTCCGATGAAATGTTTGAGTGAATCTTTGGCAACTGCAAGTTGTGATGCGGGAATACCTGCGCCCAGCAGGAGGTCGTAAGCAGAGAGAAAATTGATAATCTGCTTGCTGCTCCATTGCCACTCTGTGTAATTCTGCGGGCTGTCGGAAGCAAATTGCGAAATGTAGGTGTTGATGCCTGTGAGCAGACCGATGGCGCGGTTCCTGAAATTGGCGAGTTCAACCGCACTCATCGAAAGTGTGGTATTGCCGTTGGGTTTTACTCCAAGCAAATAAATGAATGCGCAATTTTTAGCCATCGTTAATTTTATCGTTTATATGGGGGCAATTTTAGTATTGTTTTTATACACGCTGATGTTAATAAACCTCAATAAAGAATCCGAGCCCCGTAAATCGAATTTAATTAAAT
>JBIOHI010000213.1:0-3442 GCA_044448845.1 Bacteroidia bacterium | reverse complement strand
TTCTCATTCTCATCACACCGATAAAAATTACGACAGCGTGATCCTTCATGTGGTTTATCACCACGATGGAACCGTTTATTACAGCAATAAAAAACCGATTCCCGAACTGGAACTGAGGGATCTTATTCCACCTTTGATGCTGCGCAAATTCCGTATCCTTCAGAATGATCAGAACACCATTGCCTGTGAAAAGATATTTAAGGTTCCATCCCAACCCATGCTTACCAACTGGCTCGAACGGTTGCTCATCGAACGCCTCGAACAAAAATGTGCATTGATCGAATCCATCCTCGTTCAGAATAAAAATAACTGGGAAGAGACTTTTTATTTCCTTACCGCGCGGTATTTTGGAATGAAAACGAATGCCGTTCCTTTTGAATGGCTGGCGCAACTGCTTCCTCTTTCGATCTTAGCCAAACACAAAAACAGCTTGGTGCAGATCGAAGCTTTGGTTTTTGGAGTGGCCGGTTTCCTCGAAGAAAAAAACAAGGACGCATATATCGGTTCTTTGAAAAACGAATTTGATTTTTTGAAGAAAAAATATTCGCTGAAACCTTTGGATAAAAAAATATGGAAGTTCGCACGCACCCGTCCGGCTAATTTTCCCACGGTACGGCTTTCACAATTTGCCGTACTTATTTTTCACTCTTCCAACCTGCTTTCCAAAGTGCTTTCGGTAAAAACCATTTCGCAATTGGCTGCACTTTACAAGATCAAACCCGATCCAAAACTCGATCCGTTCTTATTTATCGATCATCAAACCAAAGCGGAAAATACTGTTTTCGGAAAAGATGCGACTGACATCCTGCTTGTCAATTCGGTGTTTCCCATGCTCTTTCTTTACGGTAAGATCAACCACCTCGAAGAGCTTTGCGAACGTGCCCTCAAATTCTTTGAACACATCCCTGCCGAGAAAAATGCGATCACCCGGTTTTGGGATTCGCTTGGAATAGCGACCCATTCGGCATTTGAATCCCAGGCATTGATCCAGTTAAAAAATAATTATTGTTCCAAACTGAACTGTCTTAATTGTACCTTCGGAAAAGAAATCTTGCTGAACCGCGATGAATAATTTTTATTTTAAATCTTTTAAACCGCTGCGTAACTGTTTTTTCGGGTGGGTGATCTTACTATCATTTTGTTCGGATTCATTTGCACAACCAAATCTGTATTTCATCAACCGCGCAAAACACCGGATCATCGAAGTGAAGCCAGGGCAAATGCTTTCCGTCAAATACAAGGGCTACCTCGGGCAGATGGAATTTGCCAAAGAATCGGTAACGGATATTAACGATTCGATGATCACGCTTGGCATCAACCCGGAGATATTCAGCCCTGGAATTGAAAAAATGCTTACCAACAGCCCGAAATTCATTCACCGGAAAATTTACATCAAAGATATTGTTGCATTTCGGAGGATCACCCTTGCACGTTCACTCATGAAAACAACTTTGGTCGGTGCAAATATTTTCGGATCCTATTACCTGCTCTTCAATTATTACAAAAAAAATAATTTCACCACTTCCGAAACGTTCTTCATTTCTCTCGGTGTCGGTATTGCCTCCACCATTCTGATCAATTTGATCTTTCCCGAAAAACCAAAACACCGGATGGAAAACGGCTGGGAGGCCGCTACCGGCTATTCGAAGCCCAAACTCTGAAAAAGAAATTCATTGGTTGAAAAATTTTTCATAACTTCGCGGGTCAATCATGGATAGATTAAAATACTTTTTTGAAAAGCATGCTTTTGGTGTTTGCAGTTACCTGGGAGAACGTTTTCACATTTCTTCCTCCACCATCCGCCTGTATTTTATTTATACTTCGTTCATCACCTTCGGATCCCCGGTTATTATCTATCTTATCCTTGCGTTCTGGCTCAACCTGAAAAAATACATCCACAGGCGAAAACGCACCACGATTTGGGATCTGTAAAATTTTTTGCGCGATTGAACCGCACCAACATCATATTTATTTCCCTTTCGGTTTACATCATTTTTGCTTTTGCATGGTGGACATACGCGCACATACGCGACAACAACGCGGTTTACCTCAGCAAAAAGAACATCATTGAACTCGAATGTTATAAAGCAACGGTTGATATCAACGGTGACATACAGGAAGAGCTTTTCAGCGATACTACCGAGTTAAAACAATATTTCTATCACAACTATCCCGACCTGGAAATTATTTTTGATACGGAGAAACCAAACCCGTTCGACAATTACCTCATTAGGCCGAAAAAAGAAACCTACCTCGATATTGATAAAAACATGTCGCGAAAAGTGTGGATGTACACCACCGAAGGTATCGTGCTCGTGTTATTGTTGTTCTGGGGAATTATCCTTATCTATCGCACCCTCCACAACCAGATCATGCTGAAACGCCAGCAAAATAATTTTCTGCATTCCATCACTCACGAACTGAAAACCCCGCTGGCTTCCATTAAATTGTACCTCGAGACGATGCGCAAACGAAAACTGGATTCGGCTCAAACCGAAACCATCATTCATAATTCACTGAACGATGTGGAACGTTTGCATGAGTTGGTCGAAAATTTATTGTTTGCGGCACAGCTCGACAATCACCGGTATGAACCCGTGATCAAAGAAATAAATTTCACCGAACTGGTGAACGAGACCGTTGATAAGTTTGCCCATCCCCGCGACCTCCAGAAAAAATTCATTAAGAACATTGAAGATGAAATTTATTATTCGGTGGATGAAAATGCAATGATCATCGTGCTGAATAACCTGCTGAGCAATGCTACAAAATATTCACCTCCCAAATCGGTTATCGGGATTGATATGCACCAGGATTCCGAAAAAGTCATTTTATCCGTGAGCAATGAAGGACCTTCAATCCCGGCCGAAACCAAGAAAAAATTATTCACCGAGTTTTTCCGGGCCGGTGATGAAAATACGCGCAGGACAAAAGGAACAGGGTTGGGTTTGTTCATTGTCAAAAATCTGTTAAACCTTCACCATGCTTCCATCTTTGTTAAAGACAAGCAACCCGAAGGAACTATATTCGAAATTCATTTTAAAAAATAGAACTATGCACCGGATACTTTTAGTCGAAGACGAAGAAAATATTCAACACGCTTTGAAACTCAATCTCGAAATGGAACAATACAAAGTGCATGCAGTAGGTGATGGTAATTCCGCTGTGCGTGTTTTCCGCGAAGAAAAATTCGACCTCGTCATTCTTGACGTGATGATACCCGAAATGGACGGGCTGATGGTGTGCGAGAATATCCGTCTTCACGACCGCCATGTTCCGGTGCTTTTCCTTTCGGCAAAAAATACCTCAGCCGACCGTATCAGTGGGCTGCGCAAGGGTGCTGACGATTACCTCACAAAACCTTTCGACCTCGAAGAATTATTGCTTCGGGTAAAAAAACTGATTGAAAAACGTGAGCAAATGCAAAATCCCGAATCAAAGG
>JBIOHI010000212.1:0-3492 GCA_044448845.1 Bacteroidia bacterium | reverse complement strand
CTCGACTCTCCAACTTTTTTCATTTACAAATCACCGATGAATTGTTATCGCTGGAATATTTATGCTATCTGCAATACTCCTTCTTTCGTTTCAACGGTTCAGTGGCTGGTTTCGAATACCAAAGGAACTTTTAATAGCTCGAATTACAGCACCTATAATTTACAATCACTTTATAATTATGTTTTTCCCGACACCGGTTCTTATGTAATAAAGATGATCGTGAACGGTGGAACTTCTTACCAGCGGATCATCGTGGACTCGGTTTACCAGCGTTATTATCCAATATCTTTTTCTACTGCACCTGCCGATACGGCTGTGTGCTTACACCAGCCAACTTCTTATAAAGCCCGGCTGATAAACGGGCTGAAACCCTATTCCTATTTTTGGAAGCACGCGAATGATTCCATTGCGCTTTCCACCGGTGACACTCTGAAATTAGCAAATGACAGCCTTGGAAATAACCCGTATTTCCTAATTGTTAGCGACTCGAATAATTGTTCCATTACACGTACATTTTATGCCAACGTTCTGGACATTCCTATTTCACTTTTACCTGCCAGTGTAAGGATCTGTTTTGGAGATACCTTCACTTTGAATCCGGGCAACAACACCAACGGGGGAATTCAAACTTTTTTGTGGAATACCGGAGATACTACGCAAACCATCACCCGCAGAGATTCCAATCTTTATATTTTAACCATCCTGAATAAGAATGGTTGCTCTCTAAAAGATTCCATGATGTTGTTTGTGAATGCGAAAGTAAATGCGAAGGCTTATTCCGACACCACTTTTTGCGGGTCTCAAACAATCACGCTTCACGCAACGGGAGGCGATAAATACGAATGGAGGAATACCACCAACAACCTGCTGATCGCTTCGAAAGATACACCCACTTATGTTTCTTTTAAATTTGATACCACATCCATAGCGCAGGTAACTGTTTACAAAACACAAAGCGGGCTGGAATGCCTGGCAAAAGATTCAGTGAAGCTGAAAGTGCTTATCAAACCGGCACGGCCACAGATCATGGGAACCGACACACTAATTCATGGTGCGGTTTCCGCTTTTGCAGTTCAATACACAGCAGGAAATTCTTTTGTATGGAGTGTTTCCAACGGATTTATCCAGAACGGGCAGGGAACTTATCAACTGATCTTATTCCTCAACCAGGTTGGAAAATGCGTGGTGTCGGTGGTGCAGCGTTCGATTGACGGATGTTACAGCGACACCGGAGTTTATAATGTGTTCGTGAAACCTGCGGCGGGCATTGATGAAGCCACTTCAATAAACAGTCTTCGTATTTTTCCCAATCCTTCTTCGGGGATTTTTACGGTGGAATTAAATGCCGAAGCAAGAAATGTTGAATTCGAAGTGACCGATATTCTTGGAAGAACGATCTATCGTTCGCAACTGGAATCCGGTTCTGGAATTTTCAAATCCAACATCGACCTGAACCCTCAAGGCAAAGGAATTTATTTCTTAAAAGTTTCGGCAGGAAATAGTTTTAAGGTGAGTAAGATCACGGTGGAGTGAGAACGGTTTAGGGTTTGGAGTTTAGTGTTTGAAGTTCGGTTGTTCATTTGTTCGGTGGTTCGATATTCAATTGTTCAACATCGTTAGAGTTCAAACGGCCAGATGAATTTGGCTTCAGACCGTTATTTTTTAACCAACACTTTTTCCGATCTCATCAATGAAGAATTTAAATCGGTGATTCGCACTAAATAGATTCCATCCTGAAAAGACTGCAAGTTGATGATCAAACTGCCGGTAAACGAAATTTTTTCAGTCAGGCTTTTTCCGGTAATGTCGAATAATTGCAAGAACATTTTTTCGGAACAATTCGATCGAATACCTAATTCATCTGTCACCGGATTCGGAAAGATCCTAAAATTATTTTTTTCAATCACTTCTTCAATTCCTGTGTTATCGATCACTGTAAGCAATGCGGAGTCGGAAGTTTCCATGCACCCGGAGTGAGAAACCACGCAACGGAAACTGTAATTATTTTGCGCTAAACTTATGTTTGTAACCACGATCGAATTTGTTTTCACCCCACCGTAACCATTTTGATTGATGAGATTCAAAAATCCATTCCCCGAGTTTATTTCCCATTGGTAATATGCACTTACACATGAAGAGGCAATTGAAAAATAAACGTGACCACCCACTTTCACACTTTGATCCATGGGCTGAAGTGTAATCGTTGTATCGCAATAAACTTTCAATATTGCAACTTGAGTGGTATCGTAACAACAGCTATGTAGAATAACACACCTGAACAAAGAATTATTCTGCGACAAATCAGCCATATTAATATATAAGGTATCTCTCCAGACTCCCGAGAACTGTGATGCATTGTTTAAATTCACAAATCCGCTTCCTGAGTTTTGCTGCCACTGGTAAGAAGAATAAGGTGCAGAAGATTTCGCAACAAACATCGCATTGAATCCGCTGATCACTTTTATATCTGTTGGTTGTTGTGCAATCGATGAAACACATTTATTTACCAACGCTGCCAAAAAAGCGGTGTATTTGCCGGAGTCGCTGTGAATGGAATCGGTTCCGAAATTCATCGAATACCCGCAATAAAATCCGGTAAGGTAAATTCTTCCGCAATCACCAAGAGTTGCATCATTCGCCATATCCAACGATTTTCCTCCGGCACTTTTTGCCCAAAGAACATTACCGGTATTGTCGTAACAAGCAATAAAAATATCTGTTTGACCCGCACTTTTTAATCGAATGGAATCGAACATCACCGAATCGCCCGAAAAATACCCGGTAACATATCTATTCGAAAATCCGGCTGTTGCCGAACTGATCCCTCCGGCACTTTTTGCCCAAAGAAAATTTCCTCCTGTGTCGATCCTCACCACAAACGCATTGTTGTATCCCGAATCCGGGTTATGCAAAACCGTTGTTCCGAATGTAATAGTTGCACTGTTAAAAAAACCGCATAAATTTAAACCTGAAATGCTCAGCCCTTCATCATCGTCTTTACCTCCTGCTCTTTTTGCCCAAATCACATTTCCGTTCCAATCATATTTTGCAATAAAAATATCTTTCGTACCTGAACCTGTATTTACTAAAGTTGTTGAACCAAATGAAACGGATGAACTCGCGAAATAACCGGTGACGTAAATTCCGGGATTGTTGTTCCATGAATACACGCTTAAGCCTTCCTCATTTCCGCTGCCACCGGCTCTTTTCGCCCACTTCACAGTTCCGTTCGGATAGTATTTCACTATAAAAATATCGCTGGTAAAAGTAGCACCACCGTTATTTAAAGTGGTGGTACCAAAAGTAATAAAAGGACTGCTGAAACTTCCCGTAACTATAATACCGTTGCCATCTGTAGTTATACTGTTTCCTTTGTCATCCGCACTGCCACCGGCACCTACTGCCCAATACAATTTTCCATCGGTATCAAATTCAACTACAAAAATATCTGAAGTGATGTAACCAGGAATTGCCGCATTGTATAACGTGGTT
>JBIOHI010000211.1:0-3594 GCA_044448845.1 Bacteroidia bacterium | reverse complement strand
GTTCGGTGCAATGCATTAACGGAAATAATTTTAATTTCAACGATACGTCATTCATCATCAGCGGAACAGCAACAGGATATTGGAGTTTTGGTGACGCAACAAATTCTTCGGCAACAAATCCGTCAAAATCTTATGCTGCTCCAGGCACTTATTCTGTTAAACTGGTTTCGACCAGTAATAATGGTTGCAAAGATTCAGTAACCAAAACGATTACTGTCAACGCCAAACCGAATGTTGGATTTAAAATCAATAATGTCGCGCAATGTTTGAATGGAAATAGTTTTATTTTCACGGATACAACTACCATCAGTGGTGGAACCATCACCCGCTTGTGGAATTTCGGAGACGCTTCATCATCCACAACCAGCCCTTCCACCAAAGCGTATTCGAATTCGGGAACCTACACCGTTAAACTTGTTTCAACGAGCAACAACGGTTGTGTGGATTCGGTCACTCAAACGATTACGGTCAATCCAAAACCAACTGTTGGTTTCACGGTGAATAACCGTTTCCAATGTTTGAATGCGAACAATTTCCTATTCAACGATACCTCCACTATTTCTTCCGGCACCATGTCGAGAACCTGGAGTTTCGGAGATGCAACAAATTCCACCGGTATTACCCCGTCTAAAGCATATACGAATTCAGGAACGTTTAGTGTTAAACTCATCCTTACATCAAATAATAGCTGTAAGGATTCAGTCACCAAATCGGTAACGGTGTATCCCCGTCCTTTTGCAGGTTATACGGTGAACAATGCATCGCAATGTTTCTTTGGCAATAATTTCACATTTACCGATACATCGACCGTAACCAGCGGAATACTAAGCAGGCTTTGGAATCTTGGAGATCTTACAACCAACACTACTGCCGGTTTCAGTAAGAATTATCCTGCTCCCGGAATTTATAATGTGATGTTGAAAGTTGTTGATCTGAATCTTTGTTCAGATAGTGTAACCCGATCAATTACGGTAAAACCGAATCCCGCCAAACCGATGATCACTGCTTTATCGAAATTACAATTGCAAAGTACCGCGGCAATTCATTACCAATGGTTCTTAAATAACAACCCGATCACAAGTTCGAATGTGCAACTATTAACTGTCACACAAAATGGTTCTTATACCGTAACGATCGACAGCGCGAATGGATGCAGTAATACATCCGATCCGTATGTGGTGGTCTCTGTTGGAATGCAGGAAATAGTAAGTTGCGGAGAAATTAAAGTTTATCCAAACCCGGCAATGAATGAACTCTTTATCAATTTTGCTTCACAACAAAACATAAGTGATCTGAACATCGAAATATTTGATTTGAAAGGAGCAAGGATCATGAGCGCTAATCAAACAGTGAGTTCGGGCAGTCAAATGAAGATTGATGTGAGCGGATTGGATGCAGGAATGTATTTCCTGATGATAAATAATAAAGCAGTGAAATTTGTGAAAGAGAATTAAGTTTCTGTATTTCGTTTTCAATATTTTAAAGAAACTGAGCATATCGATAGAAATGTTCAGTTTCTTTCTTTTCTAAGGATCCTTAATTTTTTGCAAACCGATTTTATCAATTAAGTTTGCGCAAAAATTTTCTTACAATGATTCATAAAGATCTTCATGCCGCACACGGAACTACATTGAGTTGTAAAGGTTGGATCCAGGAAGCGGCACTTCGTATGCTCCACAATAATTTAGATCCGGAGGTTGCTGAAAAACCCGATGAACTCGTGGTTTACGGTGGCATCGGAAAAGCGGCACGCAACTGGGAAAGTTTTGACCTGATCGTGAAAGCACTGAAAGATCTGAATGAAGATGAAACGCTTCTGATACAATCAGGAAAACCTGTTGGAATTTTACCGACTCATAAAGATGCACCGCGTGTTGTTATTTCGAATTCCATGCTTGTTCCGAAATGGGCAACCTGGGAAGTTTTTCACGAGCTCGATAAAAAAGGATTGATGATGTACGGGCAGATGACAGCCGGAAGCTGGATCTACATAGGTTCGCAGGGAATCGTCCAGGGAACGTATGAAACTTTTGCCGAAGCAGCACGGCAACATTTTAACGGAAGTTTACGCGGAACGTTGACGGTAACGGCCGGACTCGGAGGCATGGGCGGAGCGCAGCCACTTTCGGTAACGATGTGTGATGGAGTTTGCCTCGCTGCCGAAATGGTTGAATGGCGGATCAAAAAAAGAATAGAAACACGTTACCTTGATGTGATGTACTCAAATATTGATGAAGCAATTGATGAAGCACTGAAAGCAAAAGCCGAAGGAAAAAGATTATCCATCGGAGTTCATTGCAACGTGATCGATCTGCTAAAAAGATTAATTGAAAGAAAAATTGTTCCCGATCTTTTAACTGATCAAACTTCTGCTCACGATCCGCTCAACGGATATTATCCCGAGAATATTTCGGAACAAGCTGCCGACCAAATGCGAAAGTCCGATCCAATAGCATATACCAATCTTGCACTGGATACCATTGCGCATCATGTGAAGCTGATGTTGGAATTACAAAAACGCGGAGCAATAACTTTTGATTACGGAAATAATATCCGTGGACAGGCAAAAGATAAACGCGGTGTGATGAACGCATTTGATTTTCCCGGATTTGTTCCGGCATACATCCGACCGCTTTTTTGTGAAGGAAAAGGACCGTTCCGTTGGGTAGCACTCAGCGGTGATCCTGAAGATATTTATGTGACGGACGAAGTGATGAAAAATTTATTTCCTGAAAATAAATCGCTGCATCGTTGGTTGGAAATGGCAAAAGAACGCATTGCATTCCAGGGATTGCCGGCACGCATCTGCTGGATTGGGCAGGGCGACCGGCAAAAAGCAGGGCTTGCATTTAACGAATTGGTGAGAACCGGAAAAGTAAAAGCACCCATCGTAATTGGCCGCGATCATTTGGATACCGGAAGTGTTGCTTCACCCAACCGTGAGACCGAAGCGATGAAAGACGGAAGTGATGCCGTTGCCGATTGGCCGATCTTGAATGCGTTGATCAATACAGCAGGTGGTGCAAGCTGGGTTTCTGTTCACCAGGGCGGTGGTGTTGGAATGGGTTATTCGATTCATGCAGGGATGGTGATCGTTGCCGATGGAACGGAAGATGCAGCAAAAAGAATTTCCCGCGTACTGCACAACGACCCTGCCATGGGCGTGATACGACATGCAGATGCAGGGTATGATATTGCCATTGATACGGCAAGGAAATTTAGATTGGATTTGAAAGAGAGATTGATGTAAAAAATATTTTGGAAACAAAAGATGAAAAAATAAAATTTATCAGATTTGCCATTTCTAAATTAAACACAGAAAATGGACAGGCAACCTTTGAACATATTTGCCGATATTTTACGCGAGAAAGGATATACAAAAATATTTTACCTGCAACAGGACCAGTTCAAGCAGGTGGTGATCAAGGCAGAGATTTTGAAACATTTCATACTTACATAGTTGAAATAAAATCGATCGATTCAAATTCAGTTATATTTACTGAAGGGTCGTTGGACACAATACCGCTCCTTTGAATTAAACGGACAACGAACTTTAAATTTCTGAATTGAGAAGGGGCAGGGTCGCGTTTTGGT
>JBIOHI010000210.1:0-3610 GCA_044448845.1 Bacteroidia bacterium | reverse complement strand
ATACTTTATATAAATTCAGAATGAAAATTTATCTTCCTCTTTTTTTCTTGCTGTTACTTTTATTTTCATGCAGGCAGACGCAAAATGAATTCGATGCCTCCGGTGCCTTCGAGTCGGTTGAAACCATTATTTCCTCGGAGGCTTCGGGAGTGTTGTTGCAATTCAACCTGGAAGAAGGCCAGACCCTGGATGCAAAGCAATTGGTAGGATTGGTGGATACCATGCAATTGTATTTACGAAAGAAACAGCTCGAAGCGCAGATCGATGCAACCGTTGGTCAGAAACCAAACATTCCTGTGCAAGTGGCAGGCTTGCAGGAACAACTCAAACTGGCTGAACTGAACCAGTCCCGATTAAAAAATTTAGTAAAAGCCGATGCCGCTCCTCAAAGGCAATTAGATGACGCCAACACCCAGGTGGAAGTTTTAAAAAAGCAGATTGATGCGCAGAATTCAACCCTCGGGATCACTTCCGAAACATTCAACCGAAATGTACCCCCGCTCGAAAAACAAATTTCACAGATCAATGACCAACTCGTGAAATGCCGCATCGTTAACCCGGTTCATGGTACTGTTCTTACCAAATATTCACAACAATATGAAGTGGCGGTTCCCGGAAAGGCATTGTATAAAATAGCTGAACTCGACACCATTATTCTTCGCGCTTATGTTACCGGCACACAACTTTCGAGGATCAAACTCAGGCAAAAAGTAACGGTTTCTGTGGATGATGAAAAGAATAACTTGCCTGCTGATTCAAAGACTCCCGGGCGGCAGGCAGGAATGCGCCAGTATCCCGGAATGATTTACTGGATATCCGACAAATCGGAGTTCACACCAAAAACGGTGCAGACCAAAGAAGAACGTGCCGACCTGGTTTACGCGATCAAGATCCGCGTAGTAAATGACGGGTATTTAAAAATAGGAATGTACGGTGAAGTGAAGTTTTAATTAGGAGATTTTAAAATTGAATAATGAATATCGGGCAAAGAATATCTAAATTTGAAATCAAATCTGTCGTTCGGAAAATTTGCATTTCGCAAACTTCATTGTTCCTTATTTTTTATTTGATATTCATTCATTTTTCCTGACGATTAAACATGCCCGCTATCTCGGTTGAGCAAATCACAAAAACTTACAACAAAGGAAAAGTTCTTGCCGTTGATGATATTTCATTTTCGGTGAATGAAGGAGAACTGTTCGGGATCATCGGCCCGGACGGGGCAGGGAAGACCAGTTTGTTTAGGATACTTACAACGTTATTGCTACCTGAAAAAGGAACCGCAACTGTTTGTAATTATGATGTGGTGAAAGATTACAAAAAAGTACGGGGAATTGTCGGGTATATGCCGGGAAGATTTTCGTTATACCACGATTTGACGGTTGAAGAAAATCTGAATTTTTTCGCCACGGTATTTGGAACTTCTGTTGAAAAAAACTATGACCTGATCAGCGATATCTATACCCAGATCGAACCGTTCAAGAAAAGAAGAGCCGGACAACTTTCAGGAGGAATGAAACAAAAGCTGGCCTTGTGTTGTGCATTGGTGCACAAGCCTGAAGCACTTTTCCTTGATGAACCAACCACCGGTGTAGATGCAGTTTCGAGAAGAGAATTCTGGGAAATGCTAAAGCGATTACAAAAACAAAAAATTACGATCCTCGTTTCGACAGCTTACATGGACGAGGCGAATTTGTGTGACCGGATCGGGTTGATGCAAACCGGAAAAATGCTTGCCATTGATACCCCGGAGAATATTTTGAATTCGTATCCCGAAAAATTATTTGCCATCAAATCAAAAAATGTTCACCGGTTATTAAATGACCTGAAGAATTATGAAGAAACTCTTCAATGTTATGCCTCCGGGGAATTCCTGCATCTTTCTTTTAAAAATGAAACCACGGAACCGGAACGAAAAGTTTTGACTTTTCTCCGAACCAAAGGCCATGAAGAAATTGAAATTCAACTATCCAAACCGACGATTGAAGATTGTTTTATCCGTTTGATCACATCATGAAAGATACCGTCATCAAAACAGAAAACCTGACCAAGCGCTTCGGCAATTTTACAGCCGTTGATAAAATAACATTCGAAGTTTTCAAAGGTGAGATCTTCGGTTTTCTCGGGGCGAACGGAGCCGGCAAGACAACTGCCATGCGCATGCTTTCCGGACTTTCGAAACCCACTTCAGGTAAAGCAACCGTTGCCGGGTTGGATGTTTTCAAACAACCTGAACTCATCAAAAAAAATATCGGTTACATGAGCCAGCGGTTCTCGTTGTACGAAGATCTCACGGTGCTTGAGAACATCCGTTTTTACGGTGGCATTTATGGTTTGAACAACAAGCAGATCAAAGAAAAAAGTGACGAGTTGGTAGAGCAATTGCAAATGCAGAATGAATTGAAAAAACTGGTGGCTGATCTTCCGCTCGGGTGGAAACAGAAACTTGCATTGTCGGTTGCCATTCTTCACGAACCTAAAATTGTTTTTCTGGATGAGCCAACCGGTGGTGTGGATCCCGCCACGCGAAAACAATTCTGGGACATGATCTACCACACGGCCGATAAAGGCATCACCGTTTTTGTGACCACGCATTATTTAGATGAAGCGGAATACTGCAACCGCATCTCCATTATGGTGGACGGGAGAATGGATGCGATCGGAACTCCGCGCGAGTTGAAAGAAAGATTTTCGGCAACAAGCATGGATGAGGTTTTTTATAAACTGGCGAGAGGGGCGAAACGCAGTGATAATTAATAATGAATAATTAATAATGAATATCGAACAAGGAATTATGAATAACGAAATAATCAATAACGAATCAACCAACATCAAACCACAAACGATTTATCCATCGGAGCTTTAGCGAAGTTGGACAAACCACAAACATTAAACGTGCGTCAGTTAATCAATTTTATAAAGAAAGAATTTGCCCATGTGTTCCGTGACAGGAAAACTTTGCTCCTGCTGTTCGGTATGCCGGTCGCGCAAATTGTTCTTTTTGGTTTTGCACTGACAAATGAAATAAAAAATTCAAAGATCGTGATCGCGGATTTTGCGAAGGATATTTCCTCCCAACAAATTATCCGGAAGATCGAGTCGAATACTTTTTTCAGCGTGGAAAAAAACATCATGGATCCCGAAAAGATCGGAGCAGCATTCAGGCAGGGAAAAATAAAACTGGCCGTGATCTTTCCCGATCATTTCAATTACGACCTCATGCACGGGAACAAGGCGCAGATACAGGTGATTGCAGATGCCACCGACCCGAATACAGCCACCACGTTAACCAATTACCTTAATGCAATCGTTGGAGATTACCAGCAGCAATTGATGGGCGAAACAAAAATGCCTATGCAGATCGTTCCCGAAATGCGGATGCTTTACAATCCCGAGTTGAAAGGCGCGCCCAATTTTGTTCCCGGGGTGATGGCTATGGTACTGTTGCTGGTTTGCGTAATGATGACTTCCATTTCCATCGTTAAAGAAAAAGAAATGGGCACCATGGAAATCTTACTTGTTTCTCCTTTCAATCCTTTCATGGTCATCATTTCGAAGATGGTTCCATACCTTTTTGTTTCGTTGCTCAATCTTTGCATTATATTATTAT
>JBIOHI010000209.1:0-3617 GCA_044448845.1 Bacteroidia bacterium | reverse complement strand
GTGGTATGTTTGTGAGATTCACTTCGACCAACATCACCAATTATTATTTTGATGATATCATAGTGAGACAAATTTTAGCGGACACGATTCCTCCAATTTTAAACTCGGTTATTATTTCTTCTCCAACAAAAATTGTTTTGGAATTCAGTGAACCGATGGACAGTTCATCGCTGATGAATTCCAATGTTTCAATTTCGAACGGAATAAATATTTCATCAAAAAATATTCGCGGAAATAATTTTGATTCACTTGAGCTGATTTTGAATAACACACTTTTACCAAACGCTTTTTATTCTGTTTCCATTTCGCATGCAAAAGATTTAAACCAAAATCAAATTGTTCCATACCCGGCAAAAAATTTCATCATGCTGGTTCCGGACACCACAGAAACTTATGATATTGTGATCTCCGAAATTATGGCCGATCCGGATCCACCTATTGATTTGCCGGATTATGAATATGTTGAGATCTATAACCGGAGCAATCGTTTTATTTCTTTGAAGAATTGGACCATCCAGGACTTGACTTACAAGGCAACTTTCCCTGACATCATTTTATTTCCTGACAGTTTTTTGATTCTTACTCCCATTTCTGCCAAAAGTTTTTTTCAAAATTTCGGTACCAGTGTGGGACTCACTTCTTTTCCTTCACTCGGAAATGATGGTGACACTCTCGTTTTAAAAAATGAAAAAGGACAAGTGATCCATGCCTTGATTTATTCTTCGGAATGGTATGGAGATAATGTGAAAAAAAACGGGGGATGGAGTTTGGAAATGATTGATCCGAAAAACCCGTGCAGCGGGAAAAATAACTGGACTGCTTCAAAAAATATTTCGGGAGGAACCCCGGGAAAAAGAAATTCCGTGAACGGAATCAACCGAGATGTTTCTCCTCCGCAATTGGTGGGTGTATATTTATACAAGAACAAAGATCTGAAACTCACATTCAACGAATCACTTGATTCGACAAGTATTTCAACTATTTCAGTCAATGTAAATCCGTTTGGAAATTCTTCAACAGTAAAGTTAATTCCCGATTTTTATAATTCCTTCCTCTGTCAGTTTTCCGATTCGTTTCTTACAAAAAATGTGTACCGGGTCATAGTCTCGGGGGTGAAAGATTGTGCCGGGAATATAATTGGTGAAATTGATTTTGCCGATTTTGGTTTGCCGGAGGCTTTCGACAGCGGTGAAATTGTGATTAATGAAATTTTATTTAATCCCAGAAGTGGCGGAGTTGATTTCGTTGAACTTTACAACCGTTCCGATAAAGTGATCGACCTGAAAAAATTATTTATTGCCAATACGAATCCCGATAATTCCATTAACCAGCTTTATCAAATTGCTCCGTCAGGTTTTATTCTTTTTCCCAAAGATTATTGTGCTTTAAATGAAAATTCTGAAATTCTAAAACAACAATATTTTTCACCAAACACCAAGAATTTTATTCAATGTACCATGCCTTCATTTCCTGATAATGCCGGGTGTGCGGTGATCATTGATGCAACGGGAAAACGATATGATCAATTTAATTATGATGATAAAATACACCTCCAGTTGCTCGACAACAGTACCGGTGTAAGTCTCGAACGAATTGATTTTAATCGTCCAGCTTCTGATCGCACCAACTGGACATCGGCTTCGACACAAGTGAACGCAACACCGGCTTACCGCAATTCACAATTTGTTTCAGGCAATTCAAATGGAGAACATCTGAAAGTGGAGCCTGAAGTTTTTTCTCCCGATGGTGACGGTTATAAAGATTTTGCAAATTTTTCTTATTCATTTGATGAATCTGGATTCACCGGGAATTTATTTTTATACGATGCACGTGGCGTGATGGTGAAACAATTATTGCAGAATGAAATTCTCGGAACTTCCGGAACCAGCACCTGGAACGGAATGACCGATAAAAATGAAAAAGCGCCTTTTGGAATTTACTTAGTTTATTTTGAAGTGTTCAACCTTAAAGGCGAAGTGAAAAATTACCGGAGCACGCTGGTGGTTGGAGGAAAACTGTAATTGAGAGTTGAGATTTTTACAATTACGATTTTTGATTTGAGTATTAGAATTAATAGTACAGGTTTTTTTATCAAATAAATTAACTTATTGGGTGAAAGAGGGAGCCCTGAAGGGGCGAGATAATATCGTGCGGGACGCAGCCCTGCATTCATGAAATGATTTGAAAAGTAAGCCCTGAAAGGGCGTGATCAAAGTGTGTCGGGCTGCAGCCCTGCTTTTTTAAAATTATCTGGAATGAAAGCCCTGGAGGGGCGGGATATTCTAAACTTTAACCTGTAAATTTTATGGATAAGTCGTGGGCAAAATATTTCGCCCTTTCAGGGCGAAATGGATTTTTTCGTTATATTAAAAATTGTGAATCTTCAGCGAAATAAATTTCACAGGAGAATCAAAAATAAATTTCGCATCATCAAAGGATGGTGCTTTCATAAACCCTTTGGCATAATTTGAAACCACCGTTGCTTCAACAGGTTTACCGTACCATACTTTGTTGAACTTTTTATCATCGTTCTCATCGTGGTAAACAATGAAACCATAACTACCATAATTTAAGTTTTCGAAAGTGAAGATGCACTTGTTGTCCGAAATCTTTGCACGGATATGTTTAACCGCTTTGGATTCGTCTTCCGGAAAACCGTTCGCTGATTCATACAATTTCAAATCCGCTTCGCCCTCATTGTTTTTAAATCCGTAAATTTCAATCACCAGTTTCCCGGTTTGCGGAGGAGCAAATGACAATGCAATTTGCAATAAAAAGAAGGTGAATGCTATTTTAATGATTTTCATTTTGTAAAAATAAAATTTCAGAAGAAAGATTTGTAAAAATTAAAATCATTTTGATTTTTGATAACTAAACCTATTTTTGATTTGACTAAATTTTTTCATTACCAGTGAACCGAAAAGAGACGAAACATCCGTTCAACATCATCGTGATCGTGGCTGCGCTCGGGTATTTCGTGGATGTGTATGATCTGATCCTGTTCAGCATCGTTCGGATCCCGAGTCTTAAAGAACTTGGACTTTCTGGAGAAGAGCTTACCAACACCGGTGTGAATTTACTGAACATCCAGATGTTCGGAATGTTGCTCGGTGGAATTATCTGGGGAATTCTTGGCGATAAAAAGGGGAGACTTTCGGTTTTGTTTCTTACTATTTTATTGTATTCACTTGCCAATATCGGAAATGGAATGGTGAGCAGTTTGCCCCAATATTTTATGTGGAGATTTCTTGCCGGGCTCGGACTTGCCGGTGAACTGGGTGTCGGTATCACGCTCGTTTCGGAAGTGATGACCAAAGAAACCCGCGGCTACGGAACCACCATCGTGGCGAGTCTCGGCATTGCAGGAGCAGTTGGTGGATTTTTAGTGGCCGACATGTTCAACTGGCGAATGGCATATTACGTGGGTGGCGGACTGGGATTGGCTTTGCTTGTTTTGCGTATCTCGATGTTCGAATCGGGAATGTTTCACCGCTTGAAAGAAACAACTGCCCGACGTGGAAACTTTTTCAGTTTGTTTTCTGATCGGAAAAAGTTTTTAAAATATTTCAAATGCATCCTCATCGGTGTTCCGGTTTGGTTTGTGATCGGTGTACTGG
>JBIOHI010000208.1:0-3654 GCA_044448845.1 Bacteroidia bacterium | reverse complement strand
TAAATGAATTATTAAATATTTATGCGGTGAAAGAAACTTCCTTCACAACATTTTTCGGGTTGCAATAATACGCACTGCAACCGATTTTCAAAATTGCAGTAAAATTCTTAATTGATAAACAATTTCGAATGGATAGTGTTTTGCCCCGCCTGGAAGCGGATAAAATAGATCCCGGCATTTAAATTATTTTTATTCAAAACTGCGGTGTGCGAACCGGATTCAAGAATTTCATTGGTGACTGTCATCACTTCGCGCCCGGTGATATCCGACAGGCTGATCCTCACATTTTGTGATTCCGGCAATTCAAAATTTATTTGTGCTGTTTCATTCATCGGGTTCGGCTGAACACTGAACCGGTAGACCATTTTTTGTAAGCCTGTCAAACCCGTGCTTAAAGGACCATCGGTGATGCTGAAGTTGTCGACATAGATATCGTTTCCCCGGCGATTGAAAAATTCGAAACGGAAACGCGCATTTTTATAAAATTTATAAGTTGTGAGATCAATGTTAACCAGTTTCCATTCTGATGCAGCAGGGATGTACTCGGTGGTAACCGTGCTTCCGGTGGTGGACAAGGCAGCGCCTGACTGGTTAAAAATTCCCTGCTCCGCCATTCCGAAACTGTCGGAAACGGTAATGTTTAAAATATCATTGGTCGCTGTTGATTTTTGAGAATACGCGTAATAAAAATTTAAAAACGGTGAAGTTACCGTTGAAAGATCGATCTCAGCCGATTGAAAACCGTCACGTGAATTTAACGGCACCGTATTATTGGTAAAATTCGCCATGCTGATCGAGCTGCTTCCTTTTTGCGAAACACCGCTTCTTATTTTCCATCCGTTCGAAGGATCATTGAAGTTATTCAGTATCCATCCGTCACCCGTTAAGTTCGCATTTTCAAAATCGTAATAATAAGGTGCTTTTTTGGCGGAAGCCGTAACGGGCAGGTAACGTCCTGTGTTCCCGTCAATACCGGTGGTTGCAAGATTAGTCAGACTGCTTGCATTCACCCGGTAATTCGTCCCGCTAAAACTCATTCCGTAAATTCTTGTTTTTTGTCCTGAGGTAAATAAATTCATACAAGTGCCGTCTGCATAATCCATATAATCCTGGACTTTATCTAACAGGTCAGGAACATCATTGTGACAGGAATTCTGATTAGTAGGGCAACCAAAAGAAGGATTTGCCACCGGAGGAGTGTCGCAAACCTGGTCGCCCTGTGCAGCGCAGTTGGAAGAAGTTCCTCCCACACAACCATTCTGAAAAGGATGATACAAGCCGAGCCAATGCCCGATCTCATGCGTGAGTGTTCGTCCTGCCTGCGAGATATCGGAAGAATAACCCAAAGAATTTTTAGCGCCAATCTGATCGTACCTGATCAATACCCCGTCCGTGTTGGGTTGTGAGGCACGTTGCCAGGGAAACTGGGAATAACCTAAAATGGTACCGGTAGTATTTCCACTCGAGATGCTGTGGACAACCCAAACGTTCAGATAACGGTTGCTGTCCCAGTAACTCAAACTTTTTACATTATCTCCGGCACTGTCGGTTTGGGTAGATTGAATGCGATTGATTCCGTCACTTTTATTTCCGTTTTGATCATATTGAGCCAAACGGAATTCGATCTGCATATCCACAGCCAGAGGATCCGTGCTGGCACCTCCATTCGTTCCGGCAACTTTGCGGTAATCCTCATTCAACACCCTGATCTCATCCATGATCTGCGCCTGCGAAATATTTTCAGGCCCGTTGTTATGAATGATGTGAAATACCACGGGTATATAAAGAATAGTACCTGTTTTAAAAGAGAATAAATTGCCGGACTGAACGCGTGCACTTTCGTTGGCTTTGTCTTCGATCTTTTGGATATCCGGATTTTTTATAATGGATTGCCGGTAGACATCATCCGTTAAACAGGGTACCACATGCTGTGAGGTTGCCGAATGAACATAGACCAGGTAAAAAAGAAACGCTAAAAGGATTTTTTTCATTATGAGATTTTGGAAATAAGGAGGCGAATAAAGTATTTTTAGTTGCAAGTTACGAATTAATTCTCGATTAATGACCGTAATTGAAGATCATTGGTAAATCTTATTGCGCAGAAAATGATCGGTCATAACGATGGCTGCCATCGCTTCAACAACAGGCACAGCACGGGGTACCACGCACGGATCGTGGCGGCCTGAAATCTGAATGTGGATATTCTGTAAATTTTTATTGACCGTATTCTGATTCATCCGAATACTTGAGACGGGTTTGAAGGCACACCGGAAATAAATATCTTCACCATTTGATATTCCACCCTGAACCCCTCCGCTGTTATTTGTTATAGTTTGAAGTTTGGAGTTTGAGGTTTGAAGTTTGTTGTTTGTTGTTCTCCATGCATCGTTATGCTCGCTTCCTTTCATTTCTGCACCGGAAAAACCGCTTCCGATCTCAAATCCCTTGCAAGCATTGATGCTTAACATGGCTTTTCCGAGATCTGCATGAAGTTTATCAAAAACCGGTTCTCCTAAACCGACAACCGTGTTTTTGATCACACAGGTAATAATTCCTCCCAAAGTATCACCGCTTTTTTTTGCGGCATCAATTTCACTTATCATTTTTTTTGCGACTGCCTCATCGGGGCAGCGAACGCTGTTCTTTTCGGTTTTACTTAAATTCAATTCGGTATATTTTTTTGCCGTGAAAATTTTCCCGACCTGCGAAACATACGCCTGGACGGTGATCCCGTTTGATCTCAAAAATAATTTACCAATTGCCCCGGCCAGCACGCGGGCAACCGTTTCACGCGCTGATGAACGACCTCCCCCGAGGTGATCACGGATACCGTATTTTTTTTCGTAAGTATAATCGGCATGAGACGGTCGGTAAATATCTTTCAGAAATTCGTAATCGGAAGAATGTTGATCTTTGTTGCGTATGATCATTGCCAGTGGAGCACCGGTAGTTTTTCCTTCGAACACCCCGGATAGAATTTCAAATTCATCCTTCTCTTGTCTCGAAGAAGTGATGGATGACTGCCCTGGTTTTCTTCGCCGGAGTTCGGAACGGATAAATTTTAGATCCACAGGGATCAGTGGCGGGCAACCGTCAATGACTACTCCCACGGCTTCTCCGTGACTTTCGCCAAAAGTGGTTATCCGAAAAATTTCCCCGAATGAATTGCCCGACATGATTTATTTTTCGGCAAACTTAATGCTCTTCAATTTATTTTCTGTAAAAATCATTTTTTCAGGATCGTTGCCCTTTGAACGATCATACTCGTGGTGGTGGCGGTGACTTTATAATTCTTTTGTTTGACCAGGTATCTCAGCGAAGTCCTGAGTTCAAATTTTTTGAAATAATTATTTTGCAGGTCAAAAACGAGATCGCCTTTTCCTTCACCTGATACTTCCGGGTTAATTTTGCCCTTTTTGAGGTTGATCTTATATACCTGTTTTACTTCAAAAAAAGCTAAACCGTTCTCCACATGAGTGAGCCGGTAACCTGTAATTACTATAAAACGAACAGGGTCTGAATTTTCTACCGGTATTTTCATGGGCACGGTATTGTAAAATGATTCACCTGGTTTCAATTTGTTCACGGGATAATCGATGTTCGGAAAGGTGGTTTCGTAAAATTCGAAAATGGAGGTTTTGATCCTTAAAAAGC
>JBIOHI010000207.1:0-3668 GCA_044448845.1 Bacteroidia bacterium | reverse complement strand
TTATTTTAGTTTTTCCTGTTTTCAATTTGTGTTTTATAAAAATCCAATAATCGTTCAATGATCTTTTTGTTCTCGTATTTCTCTTCGATCAATCTCCTTGCGTTCGCTCCAAGTTCTTTTGCAAACTCCGTATTCGAAGAAAGTTTTTCTATGGCTTCCATAAATTCTTTTTCATTATCGGCAATGATAAAATGTTTTCCGTCCATGCCTTCAATTCCCTGCACGCCAAGCGAGGTCGATATCACCGGTTTGCCCAAAGCCATTGCTTCTAATATTTTAATCCGGATGCCGCTGCCCGAAAATAAAGGTACAATCATAACATTTTTACTTTGAATAAATTTTAGCGCATCCTCTACTTCACCACTTACCACAATATTTTTTTCATTGAGTTTCAAAAACGAATCCGGCATTCCCCTGCCAGCGATATAAAATTTCAAGTCCGGATTTTTCTCTGAAATTTTGTTCCACACATTTTTTATGAACCATAAAATTGCCTGCTGGTTTGGCATCCATTCCATTGAACCAAGGTGAAATATGGAGTTCCATTCCACTTTTGAATGATCCGGTTTTAGTTTCGAAATATCCATTCCCGTTGGCGAAATAAAAATCCGTTTGGTGCATCCCATTTTTTTAAAATCTTCCGCATCATTTTCAGTCACCGTGGTAAGCGCATCAAATTTATTGAGTTGGGATATCTCGAATTTCTCCAAACGTTTTGCCAGTAATTCAATGTACCATTTTCTCAGAGGATTATTTTCTTCCTCAGCAAGCGCACTCCAAATCCGGTGTTCCACGTTGTGCTGCCGCAATACCAGTAAAGCTTCTGTATTTTTTCTGACTAAATCCAAATAAGGCGCAACAAATAAGCTCTCAAAAACTACCACATCAAATTTCTTTTCTTTCAATATTTTTTCGAGAAGCAATTCAAATTCCTTTGAAATAAATCGTGAAATATTATACGAACCATTCGAAAATAAATTAACGAACGCATCAAAGGGTTTCACCCTGTTATCAATAAAACAGGTTCGCCAGTCGGCAAGTTCTTTAAAATCCTCCGGCAAGTAATTCATGTGCACAAAATGCTTACTTGTATTTAGTGCAGCAACGGTCACTTCACAGCCGGCATCATGGTATCCTTTGGTAAAATTATAATAACCGATGGAACCTCCGTCTTTCAAAGGCCAGGGCACACGGTTCATGATCTGCAAAATTCTCATTTGGAGCGGAACCGGTTGATGAATAATATTTTTTTGAATAAATTCACCCACGTGGTCTTGTCAAAAATTCCCGAATCGTTGGCCGCCTGATACGTGAAAAAGAAACCTACCGGAACGAGAACAAGAATGGATAACCACATTCCGGAAATTGGCGTTGCCGATTCGGTTCTTGCCATTTTTTCCCCTGTAATGGTAAGAATATGAAACACGATATAGAAGAGAACCGAAACCACTACGGGCATACCAAAACCTCCTTTACGAATGATACTGCCGAATGGCGCGCCAATAAAAAACATAACGATGCAGGCAACCGATAAAGTGAATTTACGGTGCCATTCGATCTTATGCCGGACTAAATTTTTTCGCGTGTCGGCAGTCTCATTGGTGGCGAATTCTACATATCCTTTTGCCGAGCGTGCTTCATTCATCGCATTGTTGATGATCTGGTTCTTTGAAGTTTCGGCATTCATCACAA
Source organism: Bacteroidia bacterium (assembly GCA_044448845.1). Taxonomy (GTDB): domain Bacteria; phylum Bacteroidota; class Bacteroidia; order UKL13-3; family UKL13-3; genus CAIUEQ01. The sequence goes on along the minus strand of JBIOHI010000207.1, from coordinate 1,976 downwards.
TGTCTTTACTTTTCGGGAAGATGGCTTTTGCCTTGTACTTGCGATACAACGAATCATTCAGATGAAAGAACTGCAGGAGATTATTGTTGAGGCTTTCGCCTTTAAAATAGATTGCGGTGCGAAGTGAATCGATTGCCGTACTCAACTGAAGGATGTTCAGCATTTGAAAATTATCTTTGAATAAACTTTCATCGGTACGGTTCAATTTGAAATCATACATATCGAAAACGATCTGCTCTTCATGAAAAGTTAATGTGGTGTGCGGAAAATTCAAATTATACCCGACCTGGCGTTCCAATTCCTCGTATCTCGCCCCGTTAAACAGGGTCAGAAACATAAACCGCTTATCTTCGCTCACGGTGATCCTCCCTTTTTCTGCAGTAAGCACAGTGGAATGCGTGGTGCCGTTCCTCCTGTCGAAAATAATGATATCGGAAAGTTCTTCGGTTCGTTTATCTTTTTTACCAATATAAAGAGTGATGCCTTCGATCCCGTTGTAAAAAACTCCTTCCTTGATTAGTACGGCAGGTTTCTGCTGACGGATGTCGTATAACAACGACCCGTATTTCAAATTTGCTTTCGGAATTAAAATATTGGAAGTAAAAAAAGCAAAGATGGAAATGCCGACCATCACGGTCATCATGGGGCGGAATATCCTCCAGATGGAAACACCTGCGGCTTTTGCTGCAACCAGTTCGTAAGTTTCCCCAAGATTTCCAAATGTCATGATGGAGGAAAGCAAAATGGAAAGAGGCAATGCCATTGGGATGATGCTTGCTGAAAAATAAAACATCAATTTGAGGATCACGAACCAGTTCAACCCTTTGCCGGCAAGGTCATCCACGTACAACCATAAAAATTGCATAAGCAGGATAAACATCACCACAAAAAATGTGGGCAGGAATGAACGGAAAAATGTGAACGCTATGAGTTTGTTCAGTTTTTTCAAGATGATCGCTGAATGTTAAAGCGCGAAAATCGAAAATTAATCTGACAAATTGGGAAATTAGTTTAACGCGAAGAGTTTACGGTTTAGAGTTTTCTGTTTGCGGTTGACCATTAACCATTGACTATCGGCTAACAATAATTTTTCTCACGATTTGTTCATTGTTAATGATGGTATTAAGCAGATAGATGCCTTCGTGCAAATCTGAAGAAAGAGGAAGTGACAGTGATTGCGGACCTGATGATTGAGTTTCATTGAACAAAACGGCCACCTCATTGCCCTGCAGATCTAAAAGTTTAACTGAAACATTTCCGTTTTCATTTAAAAAATACTCCATGTTCAAAAGAGTAGAAACAGGATTCGGGAAAACATGAAATGAGAACCTGTTCACAACAGGTGAAGCAATACCTGCATTGGCCGGCCATTCGTTGATGGAAATATTTTTGGTGTTCCAATGATCACCGGCATCGGCATTGCTGTTGCCATTCACGGCATTCAATACGCCCCAGATGGAAATAACACCGGTACCGGCCGCAGGAGCAGCCCAGTTAAAAGTTCTTGTATAAGTTGTCCCATTGCCCCCGGTTCCTGTGGAAGGAGAAAGAGCAGAACCATGTTCGACAACGCAAATCGCCATATTCTGCGGTTGGGCAGCAGCGAAATGCGTTCCTGTTGGATAGGGGGTCTTCCAGCTTCCTGTCGCAACAGGTGTGGTTTGAGCGGACGAACCTACAATTGTAGCGATTTGAAAACCAAAACGGGGAAGAGAGGTGGTGGTGGTGTTTGTTCCGGTAATTTTTATGGTATAATTCATTCCACCTTTATAATACGAGGTGGGTATCCCGGCAGAATCCAACTCGAGAGCAACATTTATTCCGGCCGTGGCTGAAGATGAATGACAGCCATTACCCGTGCAACCTTTAGGATTACCGAGGCCGGTTTCAGCTCCGGTGCAATCCCATCCGTTGGCTCCGGGACCTGCATTATAACTATTCACTATTAAACAACTAACGGTTGCTGAGAGTAAATA